>JACQKJ010000070.1 GCA_016204595.1 Candidatus Komeilibacteria bacterium
CCACTGGGTGATCGCGTGGTCGTGAAACCGACTCCGCAGGAGGAAGTGACAAAGTCAGGCATTATCTTGCCGGACACCGCAGACAAAGAAAAAAAAGCCGAAGGCGAGATCATCGCCATCGGTAACGGAGAAAAGATCATAAAACTCGGTCTCAAGGTCGGGCAGAAGGTTGTCTACAGCCAGTATGGCGGATCCGAAGTAAAGATGGGCGACATTGAATATAAGGTATTGTCAGAAGATGATCTTCTGGCTGTTATTGAATAAGTTGAAAATGAAAAGTGAAAAATTTAAGTTTCAAGTTAAAAGTTTAGATTCCAATTTTACATTTTTAACTTAAACTTTGCACTTACAACTTTAAACTTTAAGAAAGACAGTATGGCTAAAAAAATCATCTTTGGGGAGGAAGCGCGCGGCGCTATGAAGCGCGGGGTTGATCAGCTTGCTGACGCCGTGAAGATAACGCTCGGTCCTCGGGGCAGGAACGCTGTGCTCGACAAAAGTTATGGAGCGCCGAACATCAGCAAGGACGGCGTGACCGTCGCGAAGGAGATCGAGCTCCCGGACAAGTTCGAGAACCTGGGCGCAGAACTGGTGAAGGAAGTCGCGTCAAAGACGTCTGATGTTGCCGGAGACGGCACCACGACCGCGACCGTGTTAGCGCAGGCCATAATCGCGGAAGGACTGAAGAACGTGACCGCCGGCGCAAATCCATTGGAGATCAAGGAAGGCATCGATCTGGGGGTCAAGACCGTTGTCGAGTATCTGAAGACCATGAGCAAAAAGGTGCACGGCAAGGCGGAAATCGAACAAGTTGCGTCCATCTCGGCGAACGATAAGAATATCGGTCTGGTGATTGCTGAAGCTATGGAAGCGGTCGGCAATGACGGCGTTATCACTGTCGAGGAATCCCAGAGTTTCGGCATTGAAAAGGAAGTGGTCGAAGGTATGCAGTTCGACAAGGGCTATGTTTCACACTACATGGTGACGAACCCCGAACGCATGGAAGCGGTGTATGAAAATCCGCAGATTTTGATTACTGACCAGAAAATCTCTTCGCTGCAGGATTTCCTGCCATTGCTTGAATCGATCGCGCAGAGCGGCAAGAAGGAACTGGTCATCATTGCGGATGACATCGAAGGCGAAGCGCTGGCGACCTTGGTTGTCAATAAGCTCCGCGGGACCTTCCACGCGCTTGCGATCAAAGCCCCTGGTTTTGGCGATCGCAAGAAGGAAATGCTCGCGGACATCGCGACGCTCACCAACGCTCGTGTGGTGAGCGAAGAGGTCGGCCTGAAGCTTCAGAACGCTTCCATGGAGATGCTCGGCGAGGCCCGTAAGGTCATCGCCACAAAGGATGTAACGACCATCGTGGGCGGCAAAGGTGAGAAGTCCGCCATTGACGAGCGTATCAAGCTTATCAAGAAGGCCATTGAGCAGAGCGATTCCGATTTTGACAAGGAAAAACTCCAGGAACGGCTCGCGAAACTCTCGGGCGGTGTTGCGGTCATCAAAGTAGGTGCCGCGACCGAGACCGAAATGAAAGAAATGAAGGACCGTATCGATGATGCGGTGCACGCGACCAAAGCTGCTGTTGAAGAGGGCATCGTAGTCGGCGGCGGCGTCGCGTACCTTCGTGCCCTTGAAGCATTGGATAATTTGAAGGTCGAAGGAGACATCAAGATCGGCCTGGACATACTGAAGCGTGCGCTGGTCTCGCCGATCAAGCAGATCGCGCAGAACGCGGGTCAGGACGGAGCGGTCGTCGCGGCCGAGGTCAAAACGAAGAAAGGTAATTTCGGCTTTGACGCTCGTGTACTTGAGTTTACCGATCTGGTTGAGCGGGGCATTGTTGATCCGACCAAGGTTGCGCGGTCAGCTCTCCAGAACGCGGCATCGGCTGCAGGACTCTTCCTGACCACCGAAGTCGCGGTAGCAGAACTGCCTGAAGAGAAGTCGGGTGCTGACCATGGCGGCGGCATGCCCGGCATGGGCGGGATGATGTAAAGAAATAGAAGGATTATGAGTGGCCGCCGGCGCTTTGCGCCGGCGGCTTTGTTTTGTCCGCGAAGGTCTTTTCTGTTATACTATGAACACCTATGGAGGACGATAAACCAAAAAAAACATACAATCCGTTTCCGGACGAACCCGAGGACGGCAATACCCTGGTGAGCGAGGAGGATGACGAGTCTCATAAGGAGTCAGAAGCGGAGAGCGATGAGGAACGCGCCGCTCAGGAGCAGCTGGATTCCTTGGAAACACCGACCCCTGAAGAGGTGATCGAGGAAGAGGAAGGGGCGGAAGAAGAACTTGAGCGGACCGTTTCAGAAAAACCTGCACGGTCGGGACGAGCCTTTGGCTCATGGCTGTATCCGGCGCTTGTCGTGACCGGGTTTTTAATTGCGGTCGATTATGCCATGAGCGCTCTTGCGCACGAATTCTTCTGGAGCATCAGAGGAGTGTATCTCGCCAGCATATCGCTTCGCGCAGTCCTTTTGGTGCTTATCCAATACTTTTGGCTGGGCAAGCGCATCGTTCATGAACGGGCAGTGTGGTACGTCGTGTTCGGTTCCATCGGCTTCGCGTCCGGCCTTGCGACCGGTATCATGCGCTTTGTCGCCATTCAGGAATTCTGGGCGTTCATCAATTTGATCATTGAACCGCTTGATACGGCGCTTATCGCGCTCGCTATCTCATATCTGGTCTTTAGCGTTACTGTGCCACTATCTATCATTAAAAAACAAATCATTTGAGGTCCGCTGGAGCTTTCAACGGGTCTCTCTAAGTAACAATAAGACAACCATATGGCAAACTCTAACGGGTCGAGGAATCCAAGATCGATTCCCATGGCAGGATCAGAAAATGACCGCTACACAGCGGCCCTGTGCTACGTGTGGATCGTCTGTCTCTACGGACTGCTGTTCAGAAAGAATTCCTCGTTCATACAGTTCCACGCCAAGCAGGGCGTCGTCCTGTTCATCATCGAGATCCTCAGCCCCATATTCCTGTTTTTTGCGCCGCTGGTCATCATTCTGTGCGTAATACTTTCGATCTTAGGGATCCGGGCCGCGCTTGCCGGCAAGTATTGGTCGTTGCCGTTCATCGGCGATGTGATTAAGAAGACCGGCATTTAGCTTCTGCGCATGCCACCACGCAAAAATCGCTACATTCTCTGGTTCAAGGAAACCGGCATCAAGGACATCCCCTCGGTCGGCGGCAAGAACGCCAGTCTCGGCGAGATGTTTCAGTTCCTGACGCCGAAAGCTGTCAGGATACCGAATGGATTTTCCGTCACGGCAGGGGCTTACAATTATTTCCTGCGGGAATCGGGCTTACGCAGCCGCATCAAGACGATTCTCGCTGATCTTGATACAAAGAATATTCATAACCTGCAGGAGCGCGGCCATAAGGTACGGCAGGAAATTCTGCGGGCGCACTTCCCGAAAGACCTTGAGCAGGAGATTCTTGCCTCATATCATGAACTGTCAAAGGTATACAAAGTTCACGATGTCGATGTCGCTATTCGCTCATCGGCGACGGCCGAAGATCTGCCCAATGCTTCGTTTGCTGGACAGCAGGAAAGCTACCTTAACATCAGGGGCGAATATGCGGTGCTGGATGCATGCAAAAAATGCGTATCGTCGCTTTTTACCGACCGGGCTATCTCATACCGGATCGACAAAGGCTTTAATCATTTTGACGTGGCGCTCTCAATTACCGTGCAGAAAATGGTTCGTTCGGACAAAGCGTGCTCCGGCGTTATGTTCTCGATCGATACCGAATCGGGCTTCCGCAACGCAGTGCTTATCAACGCCTCGTACGGTTTGGGCGAGTATATCGTGAAAGGCGAAGTGAGCCCTGACGAGTATTATATTTTCAAGCCATTGCTCGACGGCAAACATAAACCTATCATCGGCAAGACCTTGGGTACGAAGGAGCGCAAGCTCGTTTATGCGCACGGCGGGAACGTTTCCACCATCGGCAAAACCGTATCGCCCCATGACCGCGTCCGTTTCGCGCTGACCGATGCTGAAGCATTGCAGCTTGCCAAGTGGGCCATGCAGATAGAGAAGCATTACAAGAAGCCCATGGACATGGAATGGGCGAAGGACGGCGTGTCCGATGATCTGTACATCGTGCAGGCACGGCCCGAAACGGTCGTGTCGCAGCGCGACGCGATGGTGCTTGAAGAGTACCGCATGCTGCAGAAAGGCAAGGTCATAACGACCGGCGCTGCGGTCGGCGCAAAGATAGGGATCGGCAAGGCGAATGTCATCAAAGATGTTTCTGAAATTGACAAATTCAAACACGGCGAAGTGCTTATCGCGGAAATGACCGATCCTGACTGGGAACCGATCATGAAAAAGGCGTCAGCGATCGTCACTGATGAGGGCGGACGCACCTGCCATGCGGCTATCGTTTCACGCGAGCTCGGGATCCCGTGCATCGTCGGCACCGAGAACGCCACGCGCGTCATCAAGCACGGGCAGCCCGTGACCGTAAGCTGCGCTGAAGGAGAAACCGGGAATATTTACTCCGGCCTACTGAAGTACACGGTCAAGAAAACCGATCTCAAGCATTTCAAACTGCCGAAGTCCGTGAAGATCATGATGAACGTCGGCAATCCATCCAACGCATTCGCCGATAGTTTTATTCCGAACGAAGGCGTGGGACTTGCGCGCGAAGAGCTTATCATCGCGAACGGTATCCGGGTGCATCCGATGGCGCTGATCAATTTTGCCAAGCTCAAGGACCATAAGGCAAAACGGCAGATCGAGAAACTCACTGCAGGATACGCGGACAAAAAAGAATACTATATTGATAAGTTAAGCCAGGGCATTGCCCGCATTGCCGCGGCGTTCTACCCCAAGGATGTCATCATCCGTCTGGCAGATTTCCGATCCAATGAGTATTCCCAGCTTCTCGGCGGCAAGGAATTTGAACCTGCTGATGAACGCAATCCTATGCTGGGCTGGCGAGGCGCGTCACGCTATTATGCGGAGAATTATCTACCTGCGTTCTTGCTTGAACTGAAGGCTCTCAAGCGAGTACGCGAGGTGATGGGGCTTAAAAATTTGAAAGTTATGATCCCGTTCTGCCGCACAGTCGAGGAAGGACAGAAAGTCCTGAAGATCATGGCAGAGCATGGGTTGAAGCGGGGAGTCGGCGGTCTGGAAGTGTATGTGATGTGCGAGATCCCTTCGAATGTGATACTTGCCGATCAATTCGCAAAGATCTTCGACGGATTCTCGATAGGTTCGAACGATCTCACGCAACTCACGTTGGGTGTTGATCGCGATTCTGAACTGGTAAGTCATGTGTATGATGAGAACAACGAAGCCGTGAAGCGCCTGATCTCACAAGTGATCAAAGTCGCCAAGAAGCGCAAACGCAAGATCGGCATCTGCGGTCAGGCGCCGTCCGATTTTCCGGAGTTCGCGAAATTTTTGGTTGAGCAAAAAATTGATTCGATCTCCCTGAACCCCGATACGGTCATCAAGACCTCGCTTGCGATCGAAAACATGCGCGCTTCAAAAAAGCACCGGACCTCTCGGGGAGCGCGTTGACCTTGGTATGGTCATAACATACAGCGCGAAGAACCCACGGGCGGCTCTCCTGAAGGACGCCCTCATACTTGCGGGGAGCATTGCCCTTGCAATTCTGCTGGTGCGAAGCGGTATCATTCATGCAGCGCTTGATCGCGCAGGGCAGTATGCATTGGTCGGGAGTTTCGTTGCCGGTATTTGTTTCGCCTCATTGTTTACGGTCGCACCGGCTGTTGCGGTGCTCGCCGAGATAGGTCAGACGCACAGTCCGATACTTGTTGCGCTTATCGGCGGTGCAGGTGCAGTTCTCGGAGATCTTATTATTTTCAAATTCATGCGCGACCGCGTCTCGCTGCATCTCGCATTCATCATACAAAAAATTAAATCACCGCTTTTCGCGGCGATCCTCCGTCATCGCGCGTTCAAATGGCTGCTGCCGTTCATCGGGGCGCTTATTATCGCATCCCCATTCCCCGACGAGTTGGGACTTGCGTTGATGGGTCTTTCTCACATCAAGACAAGAATTTTCATTCCGTTGTCCTTTGGATTGAATGCAACGGGTATCCTTATCATCATTCTCGTATCCCGGGCGACAGGTTTGTAAAAAAGAATTCGGCCGTCCCGACGAATGTCGTGGACGGCCGCTGTAGTACCTCGTTTCGTTACGTGAGACTGCCTGGATTCTTCCAGTCACACGCCTGATGGCTTCTTATTCGTGTTGCATTACTTGGGTGGGTACTTGGATCGAAAGTAGGCGAGGAGCTCATGCACGCGCTTCCGAGGGAGCGGTGCCAGAGGTGAATCGCTCCCATGCGATTCCCGGATCCACGGCTCGCCGGTTACCATCACCGTCATCGCCGTGCCAACCAGCGGGCGCACATAGTGCCACGCATCCTTATCGGTCATCTCGTAGCGTGTACCGGGTCCGGTGATCACTAACGCAGCGATCGGCGGGATTTCCAACCCCGTACCGTAGCCGATGGCCATCTCATAGGTGCCTTTCAGAATCGTCATGGCCGATGGCCAGGGATGCGGATGGAAAAGCGCTTCGGACGCCCGGCACGTGTGAATGCAATGCAGGTAGATGCGGTACTGCCCCCATTGCCTCCAGAGCCGTTCGACTCGCGGCGGATGGTAGTCGATGTTAACGCTTTTCCAGTTGGAGCTCGCGTTAAGGAAGTTCGGGAGCAACTCTTCTGCCTGCTCAAGTATCTCGAGCATCTGCATATCCTCCCATAGAAACGTTCGATGAACGATGATTGACTCGGCACTGTACCATCGCGTGCGTCAGTTGTCAATCGCCGTTACATTGACAGAGGATGATTGTCTCACTATACTTTTTACGCTTCTGGTGGGATGGCTGAGCGGTCTAAAGCGCACGCTTGGAGAGCGTGTGTACCGAAAGGTACCCAGGGTTCGAATCCCTGTCCCACCGCCAAGTATATTTTTTATCGAGGGACCGCCTTCTATGAGGCGAGTCAGTGACCGAGTTACTTAGTGTAGTTAAAAAACATCGCGCGTTATCGTGCGATGTTTTTTTATCCTTGAGGTTTACTCAATGTAATAAGTGGCTGCTCCCATCCGAAGCATGTTTTTTTATTTTCTAGCTTGCGAAACACCTTTTTGCAGTCGACATCCAATACCGCGTACTTCGCTAGCATTATCACCACTTCTTCAATGAAGCCGCCAACGGTGCCGTCAGAATCGTCGATCCCGCCCCGACATAGCTTATCGTCAAGCCGCAGGAGCATAGTAATCAATAACTCAGCAGTTTGTCCGCTGACTGGTAGATTAGATACTATCTTGGTTAAGCAGCGACATCCTTCTGCGAGCGAACTTTGATACGCAAACCAAATGCGAGATGGGCCATTGTACGGCTTGATATATCGCATGGCCACGGTAATCGATTTTTTAACTGATCCAAGCTCTGTTTTTGACAATTCTCCGATCCGGTTGCTGCATACGACTATGGTGTGCTGCTTCTTATCGTCATCCGTGAGCGGTTTACCATTCATCACTGCGTGCAGAGCCGTGGCGACCATGTGCTTACACAGCGTATCCTGCTGGCCGAGATAACACTCGCAACTGCCGTAGTCATACCGGCGAGTTTCCACAGAGACCCGGTACGGTTTCGTGCCCAAGACCACAGCCGAGTAAGAGTTAATACCTTCTTCAAATTGGGTCACTTTCCCAGTTTCATACAAATGAACAGCTCGCTCAAAAGTAGCGGGGTCGCAGGAAAATTTTACCTTATCCAAAGTATAGCGCGGACGTACAGGCATAGTTATGACGATATTTTACGATATCTTGTCGTTCTCCCCTGCCCAAAGCGCTCAATCTTTTTGGGCCGCAACAAAACATCCAGTGCTTGCGAAACTGTTGGTCGCGCAACTTTGGTTGCCTGCACAATTTGCAGCGGCGATGCCTCATGGACGTGCTCAAGATGCTGCCATACAAGGAGCTGCTTCGGCGAAAGCAGGCGCTCTATATTCTCATGGGATAGTAATTCTATCGCAGATTGCGCTTGTTTAAGAGAGGTATTTAAGGAAAACTCAAGCCACGAAGTAATATCCTGCTCGTCAGTTTTGAAAGTTTTTTGGCTGCGACGCAGTGAAACATAGTAATCACTCTTATTATCTTCAATCAGCTTTTCATAGGAAACATAGGGTACATACGAGTACCCTGTCTGAAGCATTAACAAATTTGTGAGTATACGCGAAAGTCTGCCATTTCCGTCTTGAAATGGATGGATTGCCAAAAATTCAATCAGAAAATTACCAATAACAATGAGAGGGTGTTTTTCTTTTTCGGCAAGCGCCGTGTTTGTCCAATCAATCAGTTCCTGCATTTGTTTGGGAGTCAAATAGGCTGGCGTGGTCTCAAAGATAATCCCAATCGATTTTCCAGATTCGTCAAACATTTCAACATTATTTTCCGTTTTTTTGTATTCACCGCGATGCCGCTCATCTTTAGATACATACTTGAGGAGCTCTTTATGAAGATGCTTAATAGTACTCTCAGAGAAAGGGATATGCTTCAATGAGGCGAAGATGTTATCCAGCAGCTCATAATATCCTCTTACCTCTTGCTCGTCCCGATCAGCGAATTTTTGTACGCTAATCCCGCGCATTAGCCGTTCCACGTCCTCATCTGATAGACGAGCACCCTCTATCCGTGTAGACGCGCCCGATGAAGTTATTAAAACAGAACGCTTCAAACGCCCTAGTGCTTGGGGGTTAAGTTTTGCTCCGCCGATCCATTGACCTTTTAGGTGATCAATTTTGTTTATAATTGACCATAAAGACTGCGGAGTAGCACTGATTCGTTGGTCGAATTTATTCATATTTATAAGTATCTTATATAGTAACTATATGAGATTATATATGATTAGTAAATTTAAATCAAGTGCAAACGCTAAGGTTGCAGAATAGCTAAAAACCCTTATAATAGCCCCTAGGTGTACGCACTTAACTCGAGTACACCGCCATGCACCAGTCGCTAACGCTCCGGCTACGCCCTGAACTGAGCTTCGCTCTAGTTCAGGGTGCATGGCAGGCCATAAACCTGCCATGATCATCGACGTGCCGTAAACGTTTGGTGCATGCCCTGTACCGGAGGAACGAAGTGACGACTGGTACGGGGCAGGACAATTTTTTATCGGGCGACCCGAGTTCCTAAAAACTCGTTAAGAACACAGTTGAAACAGCTTGAAATTATTGTCGAGTATGCTATAGATATCTGTACGTTCCTTACATTTTGATGTGACCATTCCTATAAGGAGGTGTCAGGTGTCGTCAGGAAAACAAGAATATGCATTGAGGTTTCAAGGACGAAGACTCCCCGTCGCACGTGACAAAGAGATGGCAAGGCGATATGCGATCTTCCAAAGAGAGGCAGCGGGTCTCTTTGTGGAAAAGAATAATGTTTACAACAACGTTTTCGTTGAGTATGGGGTAGTTGGCATATATGTTCGCATCAGGGATAAAATTGCCACACTCTTCTCAACCCACCGTACAGAGTCGGACGAGAGTGTTGTTGAGCATTTTTTGGACATCGCCAACTACGCTCTCATGGGAGCTATGATTGGTCACTTCGAATTAAAACCAGGGCAACAGTGTGAGCACCTGTATGCAGCAGTTAATGGCGATGAGCTAGGTGAAAGAAAACTTCGTTGCATCCACTGTTGTAATGAGATCTCGTATTGAGATGATAATGCTCAGTGCATCCCGAGGATCCTGAGCATTATTCACATCATTTATTACGCGAAGTAATTTCAAAATGAGGACGAAAGGTAAAAAAATTGATAAAAAAACGGTTTACAGGAATCCTTGGATGAAAATCGAAGAAATTATTGTCACTTCATCTAACGCAGAGAAACAGCCCTAC
The DNA here is from genome assembly GCA_016204595.1 of Candidatus Komeilibacteria bacterium. GTDB lineage: Bacteria > Patescibacteriota > Patescibacteriia > UBA1558 > 2-01-FULL-52-15 > JACQKJ01. Next base: position 9,930 of record JACQKJ010000070.1, read on the forward strand.
GTCTTTCTTAGTAAGGGGCCGGGAGTTGTAGTTATTGCTCTCGATGAAACCACGGATCGACTCTTTTTCATAAGAGAATTCAGGCACCCGATTGCTCAAAATATATGGCAATTGCCTGCTGGTTCGTTGCAAAAAAAATCCATAGCTAGCGAGAGTAAAAAAGAATTGTATGAAGAAACGGGTATTGTTGCAAAAAAAATCAAGAGAATAGGAGGATTTTTTATCGCACCTGGTCATGAAAATTCTTATGTCCATGTAGTATTAGCGACTAATTTAGATACCTCTGCATTAAGTATATCATTCCAAGAAAGTAATGAAACTATTACTAAGGTAGTCGAGGTAGAACTTGACGAAGTACGCCGAATGATCAGGAAGGGAGAGCTAAAATGCGGGATCAGCTTAGCCGCCTTAAGTATTTTTTTCTCTAGGGGTTAATAGGGGCCCTAGGTGAACGCAGTTAAATCGAGCACACCGTCAGAAATTATTTTCATGCCCAAACGAATCCTCATCTTTTCTCTGACGTATTTTCCCTTCGTAGGGGGAGCCGAGGTTGCGATAAAAGAAATTATCGAACGTATTGACCTGGAGAAGTACAGTTTCGATCTCATCACATTGCGGTTTGATCGCGCATTGCCGCGCACGGAACAGCGTGGCAATCTGACCATTCATCGCATCGGGTTCACCGCCGAACATCCTTCCATGACCGACCTTGGCCGCGAACCGCTGGTTCTGAACAAATATTTTTTCCCTTTCACTGCTTTCTGGAAAGCGCTCACCATGCACCGCCGCAAGCCGTATGATGCCGTGTGGGTGATGCTGGCGAACTATGCGGGCTTTGGCGCGCTGTTTTTCAAATGGGTGTATCCGAACGTGCCGATGCTCTTGAGCCTGCAGGAAGGCGATCCGATCGACCATATCAAGCATCGGGTGCGGTTCGTGTATCCGGTATTCAAAGATATTTTTCGCAAGAGTGATGCGGTGCAGGCGATCTCATCACACCTCGCCGATTTTGCGCGCTCAATGGGATTCGAAGGCAAGTCGGTAGTTGTTCCGAACGGTGTTTCAACGGCTGTATTCGGTCGTCAGTATGACGTTGCGGAGCTTGCAGCACTGCGCGCCGATCTCAAGATCCCTGCAAAAGCGACCGTGCTTATCACCACCTCGCGCCTCGTGCGCAAGAACGCGGTCGACGACGTGATCCGCGCATTGCCAAAACTCCCTGATGCGTATTTTGTCGTGCTGGGAACCGGTCCTGATGAATGGTCGCTGAAACTCCTTGCGCAGGAGCTGAAAGTCGCGGAGCGCGTTCTGTTCGTGGGGCACGTGGGCCATGAGCACGTCCCTCGGTATCTGAAAATGGCCGATGTTTTTATCCGCCCGTCACTCTCGGAAGGGATGGGTAATTCGTTCATTGAGGCTATGGCCGCAGGCATCCCGGTCATCGCAACGCCGGTCGGAGGCATCGTTGATTTTCTTTTTGATCCGGAAATGAACTCTGACAAAGAGCCAACCGGGATTTTCTGTGCGGTCCGCGATCCGGAAAGTATCGTCTCGAAGGTGAAGCGGCTGACATCGGACGGTGCTGTGCGGGAGCGGATCGTCGCCAATGCGGCTCGGCTTTCGCATGAGCAGTATAACTGGGACAGCTTAGCTCGGCGCATGGAAAAAGAGGTTTTTGCTAAACTGTTCAAATAGCTCTATACTGCTGACTATTCCAAACGCATGCAATACAGCATCATCATTCCCGCAAAAAATGAGCTACACAATCTGCAACGCACGCTGCCGCAGTTTGCCGACCTCAAAGGCGCGGTTGCCTATGAGCTTATCCTGGCTGATGGCGCTTCCACGGACGGAACGATCGAGTTCGCGCGTTCGAAGGGCGCGCGCGTCGAAGTAAAGACAAAGCTTGACCGGGAGACCATTGGCGAGGGACGCAACCGCGGGGCGCATGTCGCAACAGGGGATATTCTGGTCTTTCTTGATGCGGGCGTCATGGTCAAGGACATTCTTAATTTTTTTCAGACCATTCAGGCGGCATTCGCGCACGCATCGGTTGTCGCGGCCGTACCGAAAGTGAACATCGATCCGAAAGAAGCGACTTTTTCAGATGAGCTGGTGCACGGAGGCGTCAATATCCTCGTTCGATTTTTTAATTTCATGGGTTGGGGAGCCGGCAAAGGGGAGTGTCAGATCGTGAGGCGTTCAGCGTTCGAAGCGGTGGGCGGCTACAATGAGAAACTCGTTGCGGCAGAAGATAACGACCTGTATTCTCGGCTCGCAAAAAAAGGCCGTGTCGTATTTCTCAAAGAATTGCAGGTCTATGATGATCCGGCTCGCTATCGAAAAAAAGGGTATCTCCGTGTGATAAGCCTCTGGCTTATGAACCAGATATTTGTCCGTCTTCTCGGCCGATCGTACAGCAAGGAGTGGAAGCGGGCGAGTTAGGAATGCGGAACGAGTAACGAGGAATTAGGAATGAGTAATTGATAATCAGGAACGAGGAATGGGAAGCGAGGAACGAGCGACGAAGCAATCTCCAATTTAGCATGCCTCCCTCTCCTAAGTTAGGAGAGGGTGGGGCAAGGTATAATACCCCCTCTAACTCCCCCTTAGTAAAGGGGGAGGAGATGCTAAGATGTTCCGCTTAGCTTAAGGAAGGAAATGCTAAAGTTGCACTGTAACGCTTTTCAGCGTACCCCTCTCCTTACGAAGGAGAGGGTAGGGTGAGGTATTCTACGCATTATTCTTCGCAATCACGAGGCCGCCGACATGCTTGGCGCCGTGTTTTTTTAACTCGCCGGCAGCGCTCTCGAGCGTGGCAAAGGTCGTTGCAATGTCGTCTATGAGCATGACTTCGGTCGGCACTGCGCCGATGCCACGAAAAACACCGGCCACATTCTTCAGCCGCTCTGTTCTGCCCAGTTTTGCCTGTGATCGCGTTGCTTTTACGCGCCGCAGCAGATTTTGCGTGTTACATCCTCGATTTTCCGCCAAACGTCGCGCAAGCAATTCGCTTTGATTGTAACCGCGCGCTCGCGCACGCTTCCAATGTAAAGGAACGGGGACCAGTACCGGCGCAGTCTGCACCGGAAACACCGCGAGCGCGCGGCCCATGATCCCGGCAAGAGGTTCGGCCAGTTCGGTTACCCCGTGGAATTTATAGAGAGTGACAAGTTCTTTCAGGAGCGGGTGCTCGTAATTGCCTGCGATGATCACGAAGTCAAGATGCGGTGTCGGATGTTCAACCAGCTTTATCAATAGTGGAATGCTGTTGAGGCATCCGGCACAGACGAGTGAATCATGGGCGCCGCAGCCGATGCAGGAGAGGGGGAAGAGCAGGTCGAGGATGGTTTTTTGTATGGATGCCAACATAAAACAAGGCTTTTGGCCCTGTTTTATTTCAGTAAGAGGTTTTTTACTCGAAGACGATCTCGTTATTCTCTATTTTTGCGGTGATTTTTTCCTTCGTTGCGATAGCGGATCCGCTCAAGAGCGCCCGGGAGAGCGGGTTGATGACGCGTTCCTGTATGGCGCGTTTCAGCGAGCGGGCTCCTTCTGCGGGTTTAAAGCCGGAGACCAACTCCGTGAGTACGCTCGGTTCGAAATGCAACACGTGATTGCGGGCGCTGAGGCGCTGCTTCACCTCTTCAAGCTCTCGCTGCACGATCTTTTTCGCTATCGCGAGGGTGAGCGGATTGAAGATGACAATCCCGTCAAGACGGTTCAGGAATTCTGGTCTGAACTGCTCCTTGAGGGACGTGTTGATGTAGTCCGTGAGCTGTTGTGAGTCGATAGTTCCCTGCTCCCCCTCCTCAAGCGAAAAGCCGACCTGCGCCTGCGTGGTGAATTCTTTGAGGCCGATATTCGAGGTCATGATGATGATGGTGTTCTTGAAGTTGACCCGTTTGCCGGTCGCGTCGGTGAGGTACCCGTCCTCAAGCACCGGCAGGAGGATATTGAAGACGTCCGGATGCGCTTTTTCAATCTCATCAAAAAGCACGACGCTGTACGGTTTTTTTCGCACGGCATCGGTAAAGATATTGCCTTCTTTGTACCCGACGTACCCGGCAGGCGCGCCCAGGAGTTTCGAAACGTTGAACCGTTCAGCAAATTCGGACATGTCGATGCGGATCAGCGCGTCCTCGCGGTTGAAGAGGAACCGTGAAAGCAGGCGCGCCATTTCTGTCTTGCCAACGCCTGAAGGCCCCAGGAACATGAAGGATCCCAGGGGCTTGCGCGGATCGGCGAGGCCGGAACGCGATCGTCTGATGGTTTCGGCCACGCGGGAAATGGCTTCCGCTTGTCCGTAGAGATGCTTGTTGAGGAGCTGTTCCAGGTTGGTAAGCTGCTTCTTGTCGGAAGCGACGATCTCACTCAGCGGAATGTTGGTCGCTTGCGCAATGACGTGCGCGATATCGATCGCGGCGATAATGCCCAGGGATTTTAGCGATGCTTTGTTTTTCAGCGATTTCAGGTCGTGCAGTTCCTGGAGGATGATATCCTCCTGGTCCTTGATGTTCAGGGCCTGGGTATAGTTCTCATTCATGATGAAGGATCGCTTGGTTTCCTGGATAGCTTTGATGTTGTGCTCCAGTTCGCGGATGCGTTTTGTCTCGGAACTGTATTTTTTAGAGATCTTGAGCTGAGACGCGGCTTCGTCAATGAGGTCGATCGCCTTGTCAGGCATTTTTTTGTCCGGCTGATACCGCTGGCTCAGGGTAATTGCCGCCTGTAGTGCGTCGTCGGTAATGGTGACGTTGTGATAGTTTTCGTAGTTCGATTTGATGCCCTTGAGGATCTCCATGGTCTCGGCTTCGGTCGCTTCATCAATCATAATGACCTGAAACCGGCGTTCAAGCGCCTTGTCGCTCTCGATGAATTTTTTGTATTCCTCATGCGTGGTCGCGCCAATGCAGCGAAGCTGGCCCCGTGCGAGGGCGGGCTTGAGGATGTTCGCCGCGTCGAGCGATCCTGCGCTCGAACCGGTGCCGATGATGTTATGGATCTCGTCTATGAAGAGGATGATCGATTCATCTTGTTTCACTTCATCGATGATCTGCTTGAGCCGGTTCTCGAACTCGCCGCGATACATGGTTCCCGCGACCACCGCGGACAGATCAAGCGTCAAAATGCGTTTGTCCATGAGGATATCCGGAACAGCGCCCTCGGTGATCTTTTTGGCAAGCCCTTCTATGATCGCGGTTTTGCCGACACCCGGATCACCGACCAGGATGGGATTGTTCTTGGTCCTCCGCGACAGGATCTGGATCAGACGGTTGATCTCTGAGGCACGGCCGATGACCGGATCGATATTTTTTTGCACTTTGTCGGTTGTCAGGTTGGTCGTGAACGCTTCAAGCACAGAGGCAGGTGCGCCTGATTCCGTCAGCATATCCGTATCGCTGCCATCATTCGCTGACTCAGACGGGACATTGTTGAAGCGGGACGTGCTCTTGAGGATCGTATGGATCTGCTCCATCAGAGTAGAAACGTTCACGCGGTGGTCGGTAAAAATAGCGCGCAGTTTCGAATCGGGCGTTTTGACGATTCCCATCAGCAGATGTTCGCTGCCCACGTATTTGTGCCGGTATTCATATGATGTTTTGACGGCCAGCTCGATGATGCGCTGGCTCTTTTGCGAAGGCTGTGGCATGTTCCAGAAATCGGAAGGATGGCTGTGCCGCATATTCACGTTGAGCCGTTCAGGCGAGCGGAAGACGACCGTGTTGATCGTCACGTTCTGTTTCTGCATGATCTCAATACCGATGCAGCCTCGCTGCTGCAGAAGCGCTTCGAGGATATGCACCGGCTCAATAGCGGAACTATGCTCCTGCCAGGCGATATTCTGCGCCTGGATAAGGATCCTCTTGAAGTGTGAAGTGAATTTCTCGAGTAGGTTGTCGAACATTAGGGTTGTCGTAATCGTTTAATGCGCAGAGCGAGCGGCGGGTGAGTCGAAAAAAGATTTGACGCCACTTTGGCGAAGCCGTCTGCTTTGAAGGGATTGGCAATATACAAATGAGCTGTCGCGCGATTCGCGCTGTGGAGCGGTTGTTTGCTTGCGCCGATCTTTTCGAGGGCCCGGGCCAATCCTTCCGGATAGCGCGTGGCAAGCGCTCCCGAAGCGTCCGCCAGGAATTCCCGCTTGCGTGAGATGGCTAACTGGATCAGCTGCGCGGCGATCGGGGCGAGAATGGCAAAAATGAGACCGATGATGAGCAGAATACCCGCCGCATTTCGGTTTCCGGAATTGCTTCGCCTGCCCCCAAAGAACATGCTCCGTGTCGTGAAGTCGGCGATGAGCGCGATGAGTCCGACGCACACGATGACGATGGTAGCGAGCCTGATGTCGTAGTTCTTTACGTGCGAGAGTTCGTGGGCTATCACGCCCTCAAGCTCTTCGTTCTCCAATGCTTCGATGATGCCGGTGGTCAGGGCAATCGACGCATGCTGGGGGTCTCTGCCGGTCGCGAACGCATTGAGCGCGCTGTCAGGGATGATGTAGATTTTCGGGGTGGGAACGCCTATGGTGATGCAGAGATTTTCGACCAGGCGGTAGACGTACGGATTCTCTTCCTTGACGATGGGTTTTGCATGCGCCACCGCGAGGGCTATGCGATCTCCTCGGTAATAGCTCGTGAGCGCCATACCCGTAGCTACCAGAAGGGCAATAACGAGGATACCGGGCCCTGCTTCAAAATACCATGAAGCCCAATAGCCGACGGCGCTGATCAGCACAATAAAGAGAGAGAGCAATACAATGCTTTTCCGCTTGTTGCTGTCGATCTGTGAATAGATATTCATTGCGCGCCTACTAGTTCGTAAACAATGCGAAGAACTATTTTAGTAACTCATGAACCGCTTGTCAACCCCGTTAGAAGTCCCATACCGAATTTACATATCAAACACTGTTTTTCATGACTGGATATAGTATCTCCTACAAGTAGCCGTCATACGGGACTTCTAACGGGGTCAAGGTGCGTATGTTTCCGATGAAGGTTACTAGAATTTCACCGAGACGTTCTCGCGCTCTGATTCTTTCGTAACCTCGAAGTACGCAAATGGTTTGAAGTTCAGGCTTTGGGCGACCATGTTGTTGGGGAATGTCTGGGTTTTGGTGTTGAAATCGCGGACCATTCCGTTGTAGAAGCGGCGCGCCGCCTGGATCTTGTTCTCGGTATCGGAAAGTTCATCCTGCAGTTTTGCGAAGTTGCCGGATGCTTTGAGATCAGGGTAATTCTCCGCAACAGCGAACAATGACTTGAGAGCGCCGGTCAGCATGTCTTCCGCCTTTGCGCGCGTTGGCGCTTCCTCGGCGCTCATGGCGATCCGCCGGGCTTCGGTCACCGCCTGCAGCGTCTTTGCTTCATGCTGCATGTAGCCTTTCACGGTCTCGACCAGATTCGGAATGAGGTCATAGCGGCGTTTGAGCTGCACGTCGACGTCGCTGTACGCTTCCTGCACACGATTCTTCGATCGGATGAGCGAATTGAAGAGCTGCACCAGCCACAGGATGAGCAGGAGCAGTATGACAGCTAAGGTCAGGATAAATGGATTCATAATGAGATTGTTGAAGACTGCTTATGAGAGTGCTCGAGGCATTTATTCGACAGAGCCTCGCAGCTATTCGGAGCCAATGGTTCTGCTCCATACAGGGCTACTCAATGGTCGGTACGATGAGAATGCGTATGGTCGTAGCGGTGAATTCAGCTAATCCTTTGATGTTGTCCGTGCTCTGCGCGGAGATGACTGTGCCGATCTGTATTCGTCCGGAGAGGGAGGGGAGAGGAGTTTCTTTTATTTTGATCGAGCTATCGGGTTGGTTGATTTGCTGTGCTTCTATGAATTGCGTTTGATCGGTGTACTGAATGATTTTATTTCCCCGATCGGTCGCAAGCGTTATGCGTCGTGCGCCCGCATCATACTCCGTGACGCGACCTGCGTATGAATACACGCTGTCTTCTTCGGGCGGTTGCGGGGGGAACGTGGGTTGTGGGATCGCGCGGCGACCCGGGATCGGTTGCGCGTTATTGTTGAGTTCTCCGCCCGTCCGCTGACCCGTGCGGATATACTGAGACTGCATGATCAGCGCCACAATGCTTACCACGAGAATGATGATTTCTATCAGGAGGCGGATAGGTACGAGGCGTTTCCCGGGGTCTGGTTGATTCATGTGCCTATGGAGAATTATTTGTTGCCGAGGAACGTATGGTATTGTATAATAAATCAAGTTTTCGGTCAAACAAATCTGATGATAAGTGGTTTTTTGTAGCACCCGTGCGTATGCATAATTTCGGAGGGACACAGCACAGAGGCGTAGAGCAGCACCGCACGCGACAGCGCGTTCGCGGTATTCGATGGGAATGGTATGCTGTGGTTTTTGTCATGGTATTTTGTGCCGGAATACTCGTGCGGGCGCAAACTTTCGGCGTGCCGTCCGCGCCAGCGCCCAACAACACTACTGCGCTGAACACGCTCAGCGACACAGGCGATTTTGTCAGCCTTACGAGCGTAGCCGCCGAGTTGGTGAAAAGCTCGCTGGTGGTTGCCTTGTCAACGCCGTCCAGCGCCATCATCGGCGATTTTGAGAGGAACGTAAGTTTGAGCGGATTCGCGGGCATTACGACTGACCCGTTCACGCCGCCGGCTCTGCCTGGCACCGTTCCGGGTGCGGCGGTCTACGGCTATGCAAAAGGAACCGGCTCGAGCGTCGGGCTCTACGGGTATACACCGTCGGGTACGGGTGTTTTTGGCGCAACTGTTTTATCGGGCGGATACGCAGCTCGTTTCTTGGGGCCCGTGAGCATTTTGAGCAAGGCTGGCTTGAGCGGCAGTTTGTACGTACAGGGTACTATGAGCGTGCCAACGCTTACCGTTGTTTCGACGGGAGGAACGGTAGAGGCGCTTGAGAGTGGCAACGGTATGCTGATTGACGGCAAACTGCTCCGCGGCATTGATGGGCAATCGTCAGGCGAGTATGGCGTCTACGGCGAGTCGTTAACGAACGGCATCGGGTTCTCGTCGCTCAACAACGGGGTGACTCTGGCTGGTGCGCAGACGATCAAGGGCGCTGTCGGAACCACACTCAATACGACCGGTGCAGCCGGTGTCTTTGGCTGGTCACTTCTTGGAAATGGAGTGTATGGAAATTCAGGGGCAGCATCAGATCGCTGGGCTGTCGAAGGCAAAGCAACCGTCAGCCAATGCAGTTCGACTGACCCGAAGGTCTGTAGTGCCGGCGTCTACGGTAGGGGAGGAGCTTATGCCGGTTACTTTGAGGGTGATCTCAATATTGATAATGGCGGCGATCAAAACGGAGCAGCGCTCTACCTCGGCAGCAGCGGCATCACTGAAGCGGGGCTTAAAGCGCTTCTTGATTGGTGCGATAATACTGCCGGGGTCGGCGATAAGTGTCCTGACCCGCATTAGTTTTTAAAATCCCAAATCCCAAATACCAATATCCATGAAATCAGTTCAGCGCCACTGGACAGCAGAGCTACGATCATATCGCATAGGCATTTCCGGTATTGTTTTATTTCTCGCATTCGTTCTCGTCGTATCTGCTTCCTCGACAAGCATGGGCCCGCCGCAACCGCCGATCTCCGTGTCCACGCTTGACTCTGCGATGGATTTAAGTGACTTCGTGAGCAAAACGCTGCTGCAGCAGCAACGCCTGAAAGGGCCGATGTCAGTCGTGCATACTGTCGGGGCAAGCGATACGTATCCGGCTCGGCTTGGGTATACTGACGGATCATCAAATAACATCGGAGCTCTGGGCATCGGCGAAGCGTCGGTTGCTGCAGGTTTTGTGCCGCCCTTGCCGTTTGATTCCGGGAATTATGGTGTGTACGGATATGCAGCGAACGGAGCAAGTAATTACGGCATCCATGCAGTCAGCGCTTTAGGCACGGGCGTCGGCGGCACCGTGAACAGGGATACTGATTTTGCAGGGCATTTTACCGGACCGGTGCGTATCGAGAATACCCCGGACGGAGTGTCCGGGTCGCTTACCATTCAGAAATCAACCAACATCGCCGAAGGAGGAATGGTAGTCGGAAATCCCTCTGCTGTCGCTCTGCGTCTGAATTCAGTGACACAGGCAGGGGCGACAACAGGCGGAATTATCGGTACGAGCGTGTCTTCAGCTGCGTATACTGATACAGGGGTCATAGGCAAGAGCACTCTTTCCGGTGCGCAGGGCATTGCCGTTACGTCCCTGAATGTACCGGATCCCGTGAGCGGAAGTTCTCTGACCGGCTACGGCATCTATGGGTATACGGCCAATGGAAACGGCGTGATCGGCGAGGGAGATACGGCGCGGAGCATTGCGACAGGCGTGTATGGCGAGTCGCGAGATTATGGCGTGTACGGCAAGGGCGTTTTCACGGTCTCGACAGAGAGCGGCGCAGGCGTTTTTGCCTGCGGCACCCTTACCTCGGCTGATTTCCAAGGACATGTCCGGGTTCTGGGAGAACTCCAGATGGGTGTTGCGTCGGACAGCTACGACGGAGGTCAAAAAACCGTGACGCCCAGCTTTGTGCTGACCGAGCAGCAGCTCCAAACCATCGCTGGTTTAGCAGGAGTTACCTTAAAAACCCTGCCATGAAACAGCGCCGCACATATACTTTTTTGAAATCATCTGTCCGCCCGTGGATCATCCGAGGTCTTTCGTTCGGTATTGTGGTTGCCGTCTCATTTAGCGCTGGACGGTTTCTAGTGTGGGCGCAGGTCTGGACGCCTCCGCAGGACCAGCCGCCGATCAATAACGCGGGTCAGCCGCCAACTGTTGCCAACTCTGCTGACTTGCTTAGAAAAAGCCCGACAACCCTGCAGACAATGCAGGGGTCGCTTAAGGGAGCGGTCGTTTCAAGCGTGCCGGTCGAACTCGGGGATCCGGCAACACAAAAAATTTCCATTTTTGCGCGGAATAGTTATACGGCACCGGCGTATCCGTCCGGAACCATAGGCGTGTCCGCCTATGCCGCTTCGACAAGATATGGCGCGTATGGCTATGCTGATGGGACCGGCATCAACTACGGTGTCATGGGACAGGCCGGAACTTCCGGCAATGCGGCCGTATTTCAGGGGCCGGTGGGCATTAATACGAACGGTACGGCGCTCGGACGTTTGAGTGTTGCCAGAGGCGTCACGGTTGAGGGGGGGTTCTCGTGCCTGGAATCCGCCGGATGCGTGATACCGAGCAACACGATGGCCATCACGGCTAACAATCCAAGCGGCGGTACCGCGGTCTACGGCTTTTCGAGTACGCTGCCGGGGATTGCTATCAATCTCGACAGCTCTGCAGGCCTTCGCGTTTCGGGATATGCCAGTCTCAGCGGGGCAGGTATTGCCGGCTATGGCATTGACGGTTTCTACGCCAAAGCGTCAGGCAGTGACAATCTCGACCGATACAATGGCATTGAAGGGTACGCTGTCACTCCTGGTGCTACGGATTCATTCGCCCTGCGAAAAGGAGTCTACGGGCTGACAGACGGCGGTTATGGCAACAAGGCGAGCTATGGCGGAGCTAATCCTTTTGATTTCGCGGCAGGGGTCAGAGCATGCGTGAAAAACAGCACCGGTGTTATCCAGAACAAACACGGCATCTACGGCACCGGCGGCAAATATGCCGGGTATTTTGACGGAGATCCGGGAGTATGCACGGCCACTGACGCGGTAGTTGTTGATGCGGGCGGTGCGGATTTTTACGGTGACCATGCCATTGCGGCCGATGGAACCCCGATTGCCGCATATTTTGTAGCCGGAGTGAAAGATTTAAGAATTGCGAAGTGCGGCCGCGCTGACTGCGTTAATAACCCGCCCGGGTCTACTGTCCTTACTACAGTGGATACGTCAATAGCCGGCTATGGGCCATCCATCATCGTGCCATCTGACGGGAAACCAATCGTGAGCTACACAGCTGAAACCTCTGTCAATAACTTCGCTCTGAAGGTACTGAAATGCGGTTTGCCCGATTGCAGCGATACGACAAGCACCCCCTATCCGACCGGCCCTGGAAATAAGATCACGATCGTCTACCCGTCAAATGTTCGAAATAGCAGGACCTCGATCGGGATAGGGTCTGATGGATTTCCGGTCATAGCTTTTTCAGACAACGATCTTAAGTTCATGAAGTGCCGAACCGCGGATTGCAGCGACACGAACGCCGCAAGCCCGACCGGAAATATCACGAGAACGCTGGATACCACTGGCGTCCTGATGATCCCGTCGGTCGCGGTGCCGCCAGATGGCAAACCGGTTATAAGTTATTATGAATCGCAAGCACAAGATCTGTATGTCGCAAAATGCGGTGACTCCACCTGTGATCCTCTTAATGAGAATTTCAAGAAAACGAAAGTGCATGGTGAAAGCGGCGGCGGCTCTGCAGACATCGGTGATAGGAGTGATATTACCATTCGGCCCGGGGGGAACTTGCCGATGATAAGTTATCTCTATGGAACAAAAGTCGGTATCATGACCTGCGGTCTCGCGGATTGCAGCGACACGAACGCCGCAAGCCCGACCGGGAATCAAATCTCGATAATAGACTATCCTCTTGCTTTTGACGCGAATACGTCCATCATTGTTGCTCCGAACGGCACTCCGAGAGTGGCATACGTGGCGGTTCTATCGGCCCCTGATGAGCTGGTCTATGTGATCTGCAATAACCTTACGTGCTCATCGTATACCGTGTTATATCCTGACACTGACACCGATGAAGAGGGATATGACGTGTCAGCGGTTTTGCACCCCGACGGAGCAGTAACAATGAGTTATTTTAATGCCTCTGTCGCTGATCTAAAAATACTGTATTGTGGTGATGACCTTTGCGAAACGACATATTGTATAGCGCCGGTAACTGACGCAGGCAATGTCATGATCGCCGGAGGTGCAACCACCTGCACCGATCCGTCAATCAATTTGCTCGATGGTCCTGACGGTGTTGGCACCTATACCTCCATACGGGTTCGCGCCAACGGGAATCCGGTTATCTCGTACCATGATGATGACAACGGTAATCTCAAAATCGCGCTCTGCAGTGACCCCGCCTGCATCGGAAAGACCATCAAGACCCTTGATCCGAGCGTGAGCGATGTCGGCTGGTTCACCTCGCTTGCTATCACCACCGATGATAAACCTGTGGTTGCTTATTTTGATGGCGGCACGAATCAAAACTTGATGCTTGCCAAGTGCAATGAGTTTGACTGCTCAACGCCGGTGACGCCACGAGTAGTAGATAGTTCCGGCGATGTGGGGCGCAACGCATCGCTGGAACTCCGCCAGCCCGGTAATATCCCCATCATCAGTTATCAGGATAATACCGTTGACGCCACGCCAGCGGGGTTGAAGCTTGTTATCTGCGGCAATGATATCTGTACTTCCGGTAATATCTTTAGATCGCTTGATACGGTAAGTACTGCCGGTTGGTACACTTCTCTTGCACTCGATACGGACGGGCTACCGGTGGTGAGCTATCATGATGTAGGAGGAGTTCGGGTGCTCAAAGTAGCCAAGTGCGGCAATGCCGACTGCTCAAGCGGGAATACAGTGGTTCAAGTTGTGCCAAAGCCGTTGGAAGTCGGAAATCAAGGTCAATATAACTCAATTGCCATACCTGCAGATAACTTGCCGGTGGTCAGCTTTCTGAACGGGGGGGGAGGCGGACCCTCTAAGCTTGGCATCGTGAAATGCAGTTTGCCAAATTGCAGCGATATCAGCGCTAATACGATCAGTAATGCGTCGTTTGGTGTGTCGCAAAGCGTGGGTTCATGGACGTCTATAGCCATTGCACCGGACAACGGATATCCGGTTATCATCCACCAGGACGACTCCGACAAAGATCTGGAGTTTGTAAAGTGCTATAACGCGGCATGCTCAAGTTCTTCAGGATACTGCGACCTTGACAGTGAGTGTCCGGCAGGCAATGTTTGTGTTGCCAATAGCTGCCAGGGCTATCGAGCGACCACTATTTTCAGCTCCGGCAATCTTGGCACCCACGGATCAATCGCCATTGGCAACGACGGCTATCCGGTTATGAGTTTTTACGCGGGCGATGCGTATCCTGCATACCCTGCATTCGACCG
>JACQKJ010000068.1 GCA_016204595.1 Candidatus Komeilibacteria bacterium
ACCTTGTAGACTGGGTTTATGCATACAATAATGCTATCAGGGATTTGTAACGGGGTAACGGGATCATATGAGATCGGCAATCGTTGTCTTTTGCAGCAGTCGCTGAAAACGGCGATTGAAAGTGCCCCACCATGGTGATACGCTGCAACCGTCTTTTTTCCTGCACACTCCGCCATCGTCGAGCAAGCATTTGTCACCTTTTTTTCCCGAAACCAGTATCGCGCTCACTTCCTTGAGCGTTATGCGCGAAGGTTTTCGGGCGAGCTCATACCCGCCGTGCACTCCTTCCCGGCTCGTGATGATGCCCGCCGTTTTCAGCGGTGTGGCGATCTGAGCGAGATAGTGATAGGGAAGGTGATGTTCACGCGCTATTATTTTAAGTGAGATCGGGCCGCGAGCGGAACGTTCCGCCAGCGAACGGAGGAGTATCAGGCCGTAATCGAATTTTGTGGTTATGTGAAACATAGTTTAACTCATACTTGAATAGTATGAGTTTAGCGATATCCTTCTGTTTGGTCAATAGATCCTGCTGAACAAAAGGAAACGCTGTTTTTTAACATGCAGTATGTTATACTATACCCGCTATGGTCAAGCCCTCACCCGCTGCCTCGATTCCTCAAGCACATAAAATTCTCAGAACGATTTTGATCGCGCTTCTGGTTCTTTTTAGCGTTGCGTCAGTCGCGTTCAGCTTATTCGTTCTCTTTACCGATCTTGGCAAAAAGCCTGAAATCTCATCTGCTCAGGCACGGGGACTTTTTACGGTCTTTATCTATGATTACATAGACGAAGTGCATCCGCAGAAGCCGTCGGCAGGGCATAGCTGGACCATAGACCAGCTGGATTTTCCCAATAAAAATTTTGCCCGAGTGACGGCAAGCGACGGACTGCTGCGCTCCAAGCTGGAATTCATCTATGTGGTCGAATATCCCAACGTCCGCATTCTCAAGATCAATGACATCACCGGTCGCGATCTGGAGGATGCCAATGTTGCTGTCATTCGCTTCTTGACGTTCATGCAGAACGGCGACTATGCCAACGCCGCGGTACTGTACGCGGGACCGATCTCGAGGCTGGTTCCCTATGGCGGCCCAAACTCGCCACTACCCGTATTGCTTGAAGGATATTGCACGCAGACATCCCCGGCAAAAAAATGCCTCCCATTCCATATCAATGAATCAAGCAGAGATCCGATCTCCGGCGAGTATCGATTCATCGTCAACTATGAACTGCCGGATACAACGCAGCTGACTCTTCCGAACGGCAAGACCGATTTTGTCATGGCGGCAAAAGTCATGGAAGATGGTTTCTATAAGATCACAGCGCTCCCGTTCGATTAATGCGAGCAGCGTTGGATGTTCAATCGTCCAATCCGATGAAAGGGTTGATTTTTGCAATCGACGTGGTACGGGGAGCGGGTTTGACATATTTTTGAAATTAATGTACGGTATCGGCACTTATTAATAACGCTTTCTCGGATACGGCACTGAGCCCCGTTTCTTGGAAAGTCGCGTCTGTCGGCCTTTGGCCGAGGATGGAAAGGACACAATGCTCAACAGGCAGAAGAAAGAACGTATTATTCAAAAGTTCCGTACGCACAAAAGCGATACGGGGTCTGCAGAAGTGCAGATCGCAATTCTCACCGCGGAGATCAAGGAGCTGTCAAAGCACTTAAAAGATCACAAGAAGGATTTTTCATCCCGACGCGGACTCCTGCGCAAAGTCTCGCAGCGCCGCAAACTCCTGCGGTATCTCCGTAAGGATAATGAGAAGAGTTTTGCCAAATTGATAAAGAATCTCAAACTCAAGGCGCCGAAAGAAGGCGAAATGCCGGAAGCTATCGTCCCGGGAGAGGTCGCGGCAGAAACCGAGGAACAGGAGACCGTTCCTGAAGAAGTATAGCTCCTGTCCGATGCCGTCAGTCGTATTGGGCTTGGGATATCAATGAAACACTCATATGTTAATTAAACACAAGGAACAGCGCGTCGGCGTCTTCGTTGACGTGCAGAATTTGTATTATTCGGCAAAGAATTTGTACCAAGCCAAGGTCAATTTCGGAGCCCTTCTACAGCATACGGTGGCGAACCGCAAACTCATCCGCGCGATCGCGTATGTGATCCGCGGGCCGCAATCTGATGATGATAATTTTTTTGCCGCACTGGAGCATCAGGGATTTGAGATCAAAGCCAAGGATCTGCAGGTGTATGCCGGCGGCAACAAAAAGGGCGACTGGGACGTCGGGCTCGTGATCGACGCCATCAAAATG
The DNA here is from genome assembly GCA_016204595.1 of Candidatus Komeilibacteria bacterium. Lineage (GTDB taxonomy): Bacteria > Patescibacteriota > Patescibacteriia > UBA1558 > 2-01-FULL-52-15 > JACQKJ01. Next base: position 2,267 of record JACQKJ010000068.1, read on the forward strand.
GCGCGCAATCTGGACGTCGTGATCCTCATTTCGGGGGACGGCGACTATGTGCCTGCTGTTGAATATCTGCAGTATCACGGTGCGTTGGTGGAGGTAGCGGCGTTCGGTGAAACGTGCTCGACAAAACTGAAAGAAGCGGCTGATGATTTTATGGATATATCCAAATTAAATAAGAAGTTCTTAATTAAATAATTCGTAAACGCGCTGAGACGGCACACGCGTGGTAGAGCGTTCTGAGAAGTTCTCGGGAGGACTATTCGGGACACTGTATCACTCGGGTATTCCGGCGAAAGCGCAGGAAAGGAACCCTACATGAAGGAAGTAAGATCGTTCGAACACGAACTTGCGGGTCGCAAGCTCACGGTTGAGATTGGCAAGCTGGCCAATCAAGCGCACGGTTCGTGCACGGTACGCTACGGCGATACCGTTGTTTTGGCGACCGCGGTCATAGCGCCTGTCGAGCGCGAGGGCGTTGATTATTTTCCGCTGATGGTCGACTACGAGGAGCGGCTGTACGCAGCCGGCAAGATCAAGGGCTCGCGATTCATCAAGCGCGAAGGCCGGGCGACCGACGAAGCGGTGCTGACCGCGCGCCTTATCGACCGCAGCATCCGTCCGCTGTTCAAGGACGCCTCACGCAAGGATGTGCAGGTCGTCGTAACCGTGCTGTCGGTCGACGGCGAGAATGATGCTGATATGCCGGCAATGCTTGCTGCGTCCATCGCGCTGGGCATTTCGCCCATCCCGTGGAACGGCCCGTTGTCGGGCATACGCATCGGCCGCACGAACGGCGAGTGGATCATTAACCCGAAGTACACGGAACGTCTCGAAGGGGATCTTGATCTGTTCGTCGCGGGTACGGCTGACGAAGTAGTTATGATTGAAGCAGGCGGCAAGCAGGTTTCGGAGAAGGATTTTTTCTCGGCTGTCTCCGAAGCACAGAAGCATAATGCCGAGCTTATGCGATTTATCGGCAAGATCGTGAGCAAGACAGCTGTTCAGAAGTTCCAGGATGAACCTGAAAGCGACGAAGAAAAAACAATGGCAGCTCTGGTCGAGAAAAAAGTCAATGAGTTTCTTGCAGCGAAAGACGTGGTTTCAGTATTTTCGCCGGACAAAGAAGTTACAAAAAAGAATACTGCGACGTTGAAAGAAGAACTTGACGCAGCGCTCAAGGCAGATAATGAAGTCTCGAAGGACGCGCGCGCCATCGGTCTTGCGAAACTCGAAGGGGCATTGGAGGCTACAGCTCGTGATATGGTGCTCACTTCCAATAAGCGCGTTGACGGACGCGGGCTTACGGAGATCAGGAATCTTTCCGCTGAAGTCGGTGTCCTGCCGCGTACGCACGGTTCAGGATTGTTCCAGCGCGGCGAAACGCAGGTGCTGTCCATCGTGACCCTGGGTTCTCCCGGCGATGAGCAAACACTTGATACAATGGAAGAATCAGGCAAGAAGCGGTACATGCACCACTATAATTTCCCGCCATACAGCGTGGGAGAAGTAAAACCAATGCGCGGCCCGTCCCGCAGGGATATCGGGCACGGAGCGCTGGCAGAGAAGGCGATCGAGTCCCTGCTTCCTTCCAAGGAGAATTTTCCATACACGATCCGTGTTGTATCCGAAGTGCTTTCCTCGAACGGCTCCTCATCACAGGCATCGGTATGCGGCTCATCATTGGCTCTCATGGACGCCGGTGTTCCGATCTCAGCTCCTTGCGCAGGCATTGCGATGGGGCTCATTACCGACCCGAAAGACAAGAAAAACTATCGTATTCTGACCGATATTCAGGGCATTGAAGATCATTCCGGCGATATGGATTTCAAGATAGCCGGCACGGAAAAAGGCGTTACCGCGGTTCAGCTGGATATCAAGCTCGGCGGTATCAGCTTGGAAGTGGTCGAGAGGACGTTGGCACAGGCGCGCGAAGCGCGCACGAGCATACTGCGCACAATGGCCGATGCGATTGCAGTTCCTCGTTCGGAATTGTCGCAGTACGCTCCGCGCATCCTGTCGCTCACGATCCCGGTTGATAAGATACGCGAGGTCATCGGTTCTGGCGGCAAGATCATCAACGAAATAATCGCAGAGTGCGGTGTCGACGCGATCGATATCGATGATAACGGCTTTGTGGTCATTACCTCGCTCAGCTCCGAAGGTGCCGAGAAGGCACGCAGCTGGGTGCAGTCGATCGTCAGGGAAGTCGAGATCGGTGAAATATACGAAGGCCCGGTCACGCAGATAGTTACCGACCGGAATTCCGGAGAAGAGATCGGAGCTATCGTCGAACTGGGTAAAGGCAAGGACGGCATGGTGCATATCTCGCAGTTCAAGTATGAACGCATCAATAAAGTTTCTGACGTGGTAAAGATTGGAGATGTCATCAAAGTAAAAGTAGTGGATATTGACGCTGCGCGCGGGCGCATCAGTCTGTCTGCGAAAGCGCTTCTGACGCCACCGCCGTTTGATCCGAACGCGATTCCGTCGAACGGCTATGGGCGAGGTGATCGGCCCCGCCCGAGGCCAGGTGGCAATGATCGCTTCAATCACCGGTCACGCAGATAAACATAGTATCGAGCCCCAAACCATGCAGCAGCAGGTGCGCACCATCGGAATTGTGCTCATAACCGTTTTGTTGGTGATCGCGTATGTTGTGTTGCGACCCCATCCTTCGCCTTCAAAAGTCGCATTGACGCAATACGCTCCTCCAGACGTATCGTTCGCTCTATTGCTGGAGCGCGATTTTGCGTATGAGAATGCTGATGCGCTTGCCACGCGGATCCCGCAGCTTGCTGATGCTGTTCAATTCACACGCAGCGAGTGGGATGCGCTCGAGAATTCTCTGGATACGCGCATTGATGAGGCGTTATGGTATTTCCGTGCGCCTTCAGGAACCTCGGGTTTGTTGCTTGCGACAGCGTCGCCGCTTTCCGGTGATCAGACAAAAATGATCCTGTCACAAACATACTCGTTTACTTCCATCAATAATGCCGTCCCGGTCAATGCGATACAGCTGGCTCCGTCGGTCATCCTCCTTGGAGCGCCAGGCGACGAGATACGGTTGCATGATGAACTGTTCAACAACCGACAGGCAGGTGCTGTTGTACACGCATCTGGCTCGTTTCCCCGTGCTGTAGGAGAACTCGCGGGTATTCTTGGGTTACATGAAAAGACCGCACCTTTCCCATTCACCGCATACATAGATGCTGTTGGAGGAATGTTCCGTTTGCAGATTCTCTCCCCGGCTGACTCAGTGGTAGAGCAGCGGATGCTTGGCCTGTCATTGCCCAAGGATGCTGAAATTATTTTTGACGGAATTCCGGTCCAAGCAGGCGCTGGTTTGAGCGAACTCCAGCCTTTCGGGCGGATCAGTACCGGGTTGGTTCACCGATTGTCCGATACCTATTCAGTGCCGACGAGCTTGGTGATGGAACAGCTGCCGCGTACCGATGCGCTGATACTTCGTGATGCCGACTGGATGCTCGCGAGCCGGAGCACGACGACGCTTGCCGTATTCGCTTCGGAGCTTATGTCATGGGCACATCCCCGGATCCGCGAAGGCAAACTCCCTGATCGAACAGCCTTTCGGGAGTATATTCGTACCCCTGTTGCAATGCAGGAGCTGGATTCTCATGGAAGATCAATGCTATTTTGGGGGCATGCAAGTTCAACGCTGGCGACCACAGGTCCGGATAAAGGAATTTATGGTATTTTTAACGGCGTTTTTCTGGCTATAGCAAACAAGAGAGATCTGCTTGAAACGGTAGAGTCCGACCAGCTTAATGCATTGGATTTTCCACAGGCAGCTGCTTGTTTCTCAGGCTCAGAACTTTCTGGCCAGCCATATTCTTTTTTTGCTGATTTTAGCAAAAAAAACAACCTCTCGCAACCGCTTGTCTCGATTTTAGGGTCAGATGCCACAGGGAAAAGAGCAGTATTTTTGATCTGCTTTTGACCTGCATGTGGAAAAGATGTTTACAAGGTGCATAAAGCATCTTTATTTTATACTTTTGTCATCTCATAGTTTGCCTATTTTGTGCCTAATATTAGCTGTATAAGAGTATTGACTATGCTCAATATTTGTGCTATACTTGTTTTGTAGGCGCAAAAAACGCTGTGGTTCTAGAAAAATTACCCTAAAGGCAAGGGATTTGGTGTAATTTTTTTCTTTTTTACTGCTCGTAACGGAGCAACCTAACTGCTCCAACCTGATGAAAACAAAAAACAAAATCACCAAAAGGTATATCATCATACAAAAAATGGTGGTACTACCGTGAAGAGTGGTAGAAAAGAGCAGCAATAGCTATCCGAGTTAGGAAAGGTAGCATAAGTGCCTTTATAAACTAAAATGTTGGTCATCTGACAGAGTTCAGTTGGGGAGATCCCGGGTCGCGACAGCTCGCGAATCGAGATCTCCTCAGCTCCTATGTCGGATACAACTAGTTTGTAACGGCATAGGAGCGCAAGGATCCAAATAATACATTTGTTAAGTGGGTACCATGCGCTCCTTTCATTTACCGAAAATTTGATCTCCGGAAGCGCCGGCCTTGCTTTGTAAGGCCTTTTGTAGTAGGATGCTTGGAGCTAGAATATCATTATGACCATTACGATAGACAAAGATTTCTTGGAAAAGCAGAAGAAACTGCTCGAAGCACGAAAAGCGCAGCTGATGCGCGAGCTTAAGATGGATGGCGTCAAGAACCTCCACGGCGACAATGAGTTCGACGCTATTTTTCCTGATTTTGGCGAGAAGGAAGACGAGAACGCGGCTGAGGTTGCCGCCTACGAAGGCAACTTGAGCATGGAAAAGAACCTCGAGGTGTCCTTGTTCAACGTCAATAAGGCATTGAAAAAGATAGACGAAGGTAAATACGGCGTGTGCGAGAAGTGCGGCAACATGATCGAGCCGGAACGCCTGCGCGCATTTCCGTCGGCGACCGCCTGCATGGATTGCAAGAAGAAGTTCTCATAAACGCAATGCGTTTCCGAACGTGGTTATTGGTAGCGATATTCATCGTCGACCGTTTTGTTAAGAGCACGATGTGGTTCACGCCGCCGCAGGGCATCGTTGCGCGTTTTTTGCATCCGGTGCTCAATCAGGATATTGCATTCTCTATCTCGATCCCGTTTTTGCAACAAGGTGCTTTACGTGCTCTTGTGATCGTTCTGACTCTTACGGTTTTCTACGTTGCCTTTCGTGAATTCAAAAAAAAGAATTTTCAGTTTTTTTGGTGGGGGCTTATCGGTATCGGTGCGTTGAGCAATATGCTGGATCGCATCACGCTTGGCGGTGTGCTGGATTATATTGACGTCGGCTTCTGGCCGGTGTTCAATCTGAGCGATACGGCGATCGTGACGGGCATTGTAGTGTTGATTTTTTTTGAATTCAGATCAAAGAAGATAATTTTGTCGAGAAATTAAAAAGCAAACCCCGCCTTCACGGCGGGGTTTGCACCATACTCACCGAAAGAACCGCTGCAATTGCAGACCAGCATATATGACGCTTATCTAAACGAAATCTTACAGGGCGTGTGCTATACTGTCTGTATGCAGCGTCGAACATTTCATTTGCTTCAGGCACCGTTTTGGGCTCGGGTGCCAGTGTTCGGGGTTACGACATATCCTTCTGACGCGAGAGGGAAAAGGCGATTTTGGATAAGCGCGGTAGTCTATTCGGCGATCTATTTCTATCTGATCGCTCTCATGGTTGTCGCGTTCGAGCAATCGCTCTGGGCATGGTCCAGCCCGCAAGTGTATCTGACCGCGGCACTGTTCGAGATCGTGTACAAAAATGCCTGGCTTGTTGTACTGTTCGTCGCTGCAGAATGTGTTGCGATCTACCATGATGCGCGCAGAGGTCATCCGGCGTTTCCGTCATGGACGCACGCGCCGGAGCTCCGGTGGCTGGCACCGGCTGCGGTAGTGGTGTTACTCTACGTTGCGGTGAAGCTTATCAATTTTGATTTCGCACTGGAGCCGAATGTACTGCCGGTGATGGGCTTATACTATATCTTTTTTTGGATCGTCTTGTGGGCGATTGACCACGTTAGAGACTGATCTCTAACGTGGTTGACAGAATCAACGCGAAGCAATAAACTGTTCTCAGAAAAGCGATTTCAGACCCTTCATGGGGCACTATTCGCTTTTGAGCGAATTTTTTGTTCCGGCGATTCGCCGGAACAACCCTGAGCGACGACCCAAGGCGAAGCCGTCGGGGAGGAGTCGAGGGGTGTATAGGAGAAAAGCGATTATGACAAGCAAAGTTTTTTCTGTTGCCCATCAGGGCTTGCACTGCCAATTGGTGGAGGTTGAGACGGACGTGTCTCGGCACTTGCCTGCTTTTATCCTTGTCGGCTTGCCGGATGCGGCTGTGCAGGAAGCGCGTGAACGCATCAGGTCAGCGCTGGAAAATACGCATCTGCCGTTTCCCCGGAGCAAAGTTACGGTCAATCTCGCGCCCGCGAACGTGCGTAAGGAAGGAACGCTGTATGACCTTGCTATTGCCATGAGTATTCTGCGGGCCGAGGATGCCCTGCCTATGGCAGAAGAGGATATGCGAGCGGTGTATCTTGGCGAGTTGTCGTTATCCGGTATGCTCCGGTCGGTGAAGGGTGCACTTCTGACCGCTGCATTCCTGAAAGAGCGGGGTATACGCCGCTTGTATCTGCCGGCCGCGAATGCGCGCGAAGCAGCATACATCGAAGGGGTTGCGGTCTATCCGGTGAGTTCTGTCCAGGAGCTTGTGAGCCATCTCATCGGGGAGCGAGCTATCGAACCGCTCTCGCATACGCCATTAGACAAGGGAGAACAAGCTGTCAGTCAATTCGATTTCAAGGAAGTTCGAGGTCAGGCACAAGCGAAGCGCGCTTTGGAAATTGCGGCGGCCGGCGGGCATAATATTCTGCTTCGCGGCGTGCCCGGTTCGGGCAAGACCATGCTTGCCAAAGCATTCATGTCCATACTGCCGGAACCGTCGGTCGATGAAGTCCTGGAAGTTTCAAAAATATACAGCTATGCCGGGCTCTTGGCTCCCGAAAAACCTTTGATGTCAGAGCGGCCGTTCCGTTCGCCGCATCACACGGCATCGGTCGCATCCATTGTCGGAGGCGGCACCTGGCCAAAACCGGGCGAGATAACGCTCGCGCACCGGGGCGTGTTGTTTCTCGACGAATTTCCGGAGTTTCCGCGGAGCGTTCTCGAATCATTGCGCCAGCCCCTTGAAGACAAGGTTGTTACGGTCAGCCGCGTGTCCGGTTCTTTGCAGTTCCCTGCACATTTTCTGCTTATCGCGGCGCAGAATCCGTGTCCGTGCGGTTTTCTGGGAGACATCGAGCGTGATTGTATCTGCACGCCGTTCCAGCGCGAACAGTACCAAAGGCGGGTATCCGGTCCGCTCTTGGATCGCATTGATCTGCACGTATCCGTGTTCCCGGTGAAGCGGGAGTTGCTTATGGCGGATATATCTGCCGAAACGTCAGAGCACGTGCTTGGCCGCGTGCGCGCAGCTCATATTTTGGAGCGTGCTCGGTTTGCCAAAAAACCAAACTGGTTCCTGAATGGCGACATGGACCATCGGTCCCTCAAGCGGTTCGCGCGCCTTGACGCAGGCACGCAAAAAATTCTGGTAGACGCGGCAAAAAAATTGCAGCTTTCAGCCCGGTCGTTTTATAAAATAATAAAAATCGCGAGGACCATAGCCGACCTTGCGGGCCGTTCCGCGATCCAGGAGCAGGATGTACTTGAGGCGCTGCAGTATAGACA
>JACQKJ010000066.1 GCA_016204595.1 Candidatus Komeilibacteria bacterium
GCCTTCAACCACTCGGCCATCCCACCGTTATTGTTACAATCCTAACTTCCTTTTTGCGTCATGCCTGCGAAAGCAGGCATCCAGGTCTGGACGCCGCATCTTGTGCGGCGTGACAGATTCTTTCAAATCGCATCAATCATAGCCCTTTTTCGCATTTACGCAAACGTCTGACGCAAGTTTTTGCGTTGTATGCTATACTACATATGCGTAAAATGAGCAAGCGATGAAAATAAGCTATACATCCAGATCGCGGCTGACCGACATGCCGCCGTCACGCAGGCGAGGTTCGTCAAGACACTTAGACGTGGTCGCAGGGATCGTGGTCGCGGTCATTTTGATCGGCGGAGCTTTTTTTTGGTTCATCTATGCGCAGTCGCTGAACGTTGAGACCGTACCCGCGCCCGCACCGGTGCCGCTGCCCAAGGAACTGGTTGAGCGTCCGTTCAATGCGGCTGACGGACTGAAGCAGTGCGAGAAACTGACGCCAACACTCGTGACGCAGGCGGAAAAGGATAAACGCATAAAATGCTATGCCGCGGTGATGACCGTATTCGGCACGACCGATATTTGCTCGGCAGCACAACTGGACGCCACCAGCGCTTCATTGTGCGCATCTGCCCAGACTACCTATGAACAGACGCGTCCGCTCCTGCCGACCGGCATGGGAAGCCCGCAGGGCGCGAACGGCCTTTCAGCGATCGAGTTGCTCTTGCAGCAGCGAAATACGAACACCTCTTCGGGGGGTGCTGCGGCCGGTTCTTCAGGGTCTGCTCAACAACCGGGTACGCAGACAGGACAAACGCCGCCGCCCTCGGGCACGCAATCGCCGACTACATCGACGAGCACAACCCCACCTCCCGGAACAGTTGCGACGAATACGCAGCCTTCGACCGGATCTGATCCTGGTACCACGTCCTCGAATGGTACAACACCCGGTGATCCTTCAGGAGGAAGCACCAGTACACCGGCGGATTTGTGCATTCTTGATCCGGGCCAGCTGGTGCTGCTCCAACATACCAATGAGTGCCAGTAATGGCATAGACTAAATACTACGCACCGGTGAGGACTCATTGAGTTGAGTTCTCGTTTGGCGCGGAAATATGTTATACTAGAGAGCGTTTAGCGACGATATTTCTATGCGTTTACCGATTTCATACGATGACGTCAAAAGGCTCCTGCTCGGCCGCAAGCTGATCACCGAGGAAGACTGGGCCAGCGCGGAAAAAAACGCGAGTCGGCGCCGGCGCGGAATCGAAGAGGTGCTCATCGAGCGTGGGTTTTTCACGGAATCGTATCTCTATGAGATGATCGCGGCGGAATTGAAAATTCCGTACGTCAATCTCCGCATGATAAAGATTGAAGACGCGATCATGCGTATGCTTCCTGAAGAAATCGCTCAGGAGACGCGCAGCATTGCCTTTGGTCAGGAAAAAGCGCACGGCTTGATCAAAGTTGCCTGCATGAACCCGCTTGACCAGGAAATACTCGCCAAGGTTCAGCAAACGCTGGGTCAGCAGATCGAAGTGTATTTGACCGGAGAGAAAAGTTTCCGTTATGCTGCCCGGCTCTACAATACGAACGTCAAGGAAGAGCTGCTGCAGGTCATCAATGAGCATTTACACGTTCCGACTGACAGGGATGAAGCAGCCGAATTTGAGCTGCCGGTGGTAAAGATTTTCGATATCATGCTGGAATACGCATTTCTCGAGCAGGCGTCCGATATCCACGTTGAACCGCTATCCGATGCGGTGTTGGTGCGGTTCCGCATTGATGGAGATCTTCAGGATAAGATCGAATTACCGCTCGCGATCCGCGAAGGGCTTATTGCGCGCATCAAAATTCTCGCGAATCTGAAGATCGACGAGCACCGCGTCCCGCAGGACGGGCGTTTGAGTTTCAAGATCGATGAGGACGAGGAATCGGCCCGCGTCTCCATCATTCCCACGCTGTACGGCGAAAAAGCAGTGCTGCGTTTGTTGTCCGAGGAAACCGAAAACCTCAGCCTGCAGGATATTGGTTTGACGAAGGCGAACTTGGACATCGTGATCCACAATGTGGGTAAACCGTACGGCATGGTCTTGGTTGTCGGCCCGACCGGATCGGGAAAAACGACAACCCTGTACGCGATCCTGAACTTTTTGAATACGGAAGACGTGAATATCTCCACGATTGAAGATCCGGTGGAGTACGGCATTCGTCGCGTTAATCAGACGCAGGTCAATACGACGGCCGGTTATACGTTTGCTTCGGGGCTGCGGTCGCTCTTGCGGCAAGATCCGGACATCATCATGATCGGAGAAATCCGTGACGGGGAGACGGCGCAGATAGCGGTGCGCGCAGCACTGACCGGGCACCTCATGCTCTCAACGCTCCATACCAATAATGCAGCCGCGGCACCGGCCAGACTTTTGGACATGGGCGTCGAGCCGTTCCTGGTGTCCTCGACTTTGAACGTGGTTATCGCACAGCGATTAGTTCGGCGCGTTTGCATCGAATGCATTGTGACGTACAAATTGTCCGCGGCGGAGATCAAATCACTTTCGGGCGAATATGATCTGCGCGCGATCGTTGTGCGCATGCAAAAATTGGGAGCGCTGGATAAAACCATTACCGGATTCTCCCAGCTCCATTTTTATCGGGGGAAGGGCTGTGCCCGTTGCCACCACACCGGCTATGTGGGACGGTTGGGTGTGATGGAAGTTTTGGGGAATACGCACGCGATTCAGCAGGCCACCATCAAGCATATGTCCTCAGAAGACCTGGAAGTTATTGCGCTCCAGGAAGGAATGGTTCCTATTTTTGACGATGCAATGCAAAAGGCATTGCTCGGACAGACTACCTTAGAAGAAGTATTGCGTATTTCCAGAGAATAATACCTATGGCATCCACTGCTTCCGCATCAGTTGTGCAACCGCTCTCGCTGCGTCAGGACCAGGCAGCGCCTTCATCGCCGCTTACTCACGAAGAGCACGGTAAAGCGAAGAAGGCAGCGCAACGCGCAACTCGGCCTCACAATTCCCATACCCTCTCGTTCGGCGTATCCATGAATGAAAAGATTTTTTTTATAGACAATCTGGCGACGATGCTGACCGCAGGTCTTTCCATTGCCGATTCCCTGCAGACCCTCATGACGGAGGTACGAGGACGCACCATGAAGCGCGCGATCAGGGCTGTCCTTTTCCAGATCGAGAACGGCGGTCAGCTTTCCGAAGGCCTTATGCAGCATCCGGAAGTCTTCCCGTCGCATTTTATCTCGGTGATTCAGGTCGGTGAAGCCAGCGGCGCATTGAGCGACGTGCTGACACGGCTTGCACAGATCCTCAAAAAAGACAAAGCGCTCAGGTCAAAGGTGATCACGGCTATGATCTATCCGAGCATCGTGGTAGTCGCGATGATCGCGATCGTCATTATCCTCATGATCTATGTGTTTCCGCAGCTCATCAGCATTTTTGAAGAGGTGGAAGTAGAGCTTCCGCTCCAGACCCGGGTGCTTATCGGTGTGGTGCGATTCATGCAGTCCAATGGGCTGTATGTGGGGAGCGGTCTCATCGTTCTGGCGGCGTTACTTATTTTCGGCAGGAAAATACGCCGCGTCCGCTATGTTTATGATTCCATTTTTTTGCGGCTGCCGTTCGTAGGAAATATCGCCCGTGAAGTAGTGCTGGTCCGGGTGATGGGCAATCTGCAGATGTTGCTCGTCAGCGGCGTTCCCATTCTGGACGCGTTTCATATCGTTTCACGCACCGCAAACAACCTGGTCTATGAAGGGGCGCTGATCGAGATGGCGAATGAGCTGGAGGTCGGCAAATCTCTCCATGAAACCATGGCCACGAGGCGGAGTTTGTTTCCCACGCTCGCGGTCACTATGGTGAAGGTCGGAGAAGAGACCGGGAAGATCGACGAGGTCATGAGTAAACTGCACCTGTTCTATGAGGGGAGAGTTGATACGGTATTTGGAAATCTGTCCACGATCATTGAGCCGGTGTTGCTGCTTGCCATCGGCGTCGCAGTCGGTTTTATAGCTGTTTCGGTCATCATGCCGATCTACAATCTCACGCAAGCGTTTTAGCGGCTGCGGAAAGAAATCAGTTACTCGGAAACCCGAAGTCGGTTAGAAAAATAAGGAGTCGGTTATTCGGTAATCGGAAGTCGGTTAGAGAAATAGGAAATCAGATATCCGGTCTCCTTAACTGTTTTTTCATATCTGAATAATTTATTTCTTACTTACCCATGTACCAGTCGCCCCGTGGGCGACGGTACAGGGTTTCACCGTATTTCCCGCCACTGCACCAGATCATACGCGGTTTCGGTCGACGGAAAATACGGCGGGGCCGCATAGAGCAGGTTCGCATCGTAGCTTATGGACCGGTTCTGGTAGCCGTTTCCGTCATTGTATCTGGTGCCGTAAATGCCGTTGGAAGCGATGAGACCGAAGAGCGTGAGCGACAGCCGCGTGTCGTACGGGCTGCAGTAGGGGGCGGGATAATAGTAGCGACCGACTCGTCCTTTTTTTGCGACCAGCGCCGCATCAATGTGCAGAACATCTGCGCTGACGAGACCGGTATGTATATTGTTCTGGGCAATGATGCCGATGATATCGGACCCGTTATAGTTGGTATAGAGAAGATCGCTATTGATGGTCACATTCGCGTACGTAGTTGGGTTTTCCGGAAAACGCGCAGCTCCGATGGTGAGTTGAGCGGTATCGATCTGTCCGTCTATCCAGAGATCATCCTCAATGAAGAGAGCGCCGTTCGCGGGCAGAGGAATAGTTGACGAAAGAGTCTCGGTTGCAATGCTCCACGTGCCCCAACCGGACTGACCCAGCGTGTCGGCGCAGTCAACCGATGGGGGCGGAACCAGCGAGGTTACTGCATAGACATCGATCGTATCGTTTTTTTTGAGAATCAGGTGGTAGCCTAACGATCCGGAATTCGGCAGATAGGTCCCGCTCAATTGGGCTTGCGCCTTGATATTTGCAAGGTCTTCCGTGATTCCGTCAAAATCAAAGGCCGGAGCCGGGAATTGGCGGCCGCCGGCAAACACGTCGGCGCGAGTCGGAACGGCGGCTGGCGGCGAGGGGTCGATGGGGGGTACGTGCGTATGTACGGCAAATTCATTTTCACCGGTATGACTCGGGTCCGCATAGCTTGAGAGGGCGCTTGTGACAAGGCCGTTTGCGACGCCGTCGAAGCGGATCCCCCCGTTCGCGTGTACCCGGCCATTCACGGTGACATTTTCCGCGAAATACAGATCGGTATTGCCGATGACCGCATACGAAGCGAGCGAAGGTTGGCTCAGTACGACCTCGATCGTTCGGTTTGCTGCAGGCGCTCCATCAAGTATGCCGGTCGAGCGCACGATGGCCGTATTTGATCCGCCTGCAGGCGGAGTGATGGTGAGCGAAAATTCGCCGATGCGGTTTCCGCCCACATCATCGTATTGGTGGACGTACGGACCGGGCTGGTTGGTCCCGTCCTGAAAATCAGTCGGATCGTGCACGAGTCGCCAGCGATAATACTCAATGCCTGCTTCGGCGATCTCTATGGTCACTTCCCGCTGGTACCCGAGTTTGGAGAGGCGGATATTGGAACCTGCCCAGGCTATGATCCCGCCCAAAAAGACCAAGGCGATGACGCCGAACGTGAGAACCTGGATCAGTATCGTTCCTGCATTGTTTGTGCGGAGGGGTTTCATTGTTTCATTTGTTTTTCAGCGACCGTATCATGGCGCGCGTCTCGAGCATTCTGGCGGTCTGACCTGATACTCCCGGATTGATCTGCAGCCGCATCTCGACCAGGCGGACATCGGAGGGGGATACGGGCTGCGTCAGAGCAGGGGATGTTGTCGAGCCGTCGAATGCAGCCCCGTAGTAGATGAAGTACGGCGGTGCCGCGATGATATTGTCGATGAGCGATGCAACCGATTCATTCGCGGGGTCATACGTCAGCGGCTCGCCACTGGGAGGTATGACGCCCCGATACAGAATCCCGCTTTCGACCGAATACCGTATGCGCTCGATCGCAGAATCCCCGTTAATGTCCGCGTAGAACAATACACTGTCATCATCCGTGTTAGCCAGAGCAAAACTCCCGTCATAGGGAGTTTGTGCCGCTCTCAGTTCTGTTGCGAAGTTGCGAAGAATGATGAGTGATTTCTGATCGATGGATGACCGTGATTCGGCAAGCTTGCTATTCTGCAATATCGATAATTGAAATACAGCTATGCCCCCCAGTATCAATGCAAAGATGGCCAATGATGTGATAATTTCGAGAATGCTGAAGCCGGGGCGTTGGTTCATTAGTTCGGCGTCAATGGTATGGTAACGGTCTGCCACCCTGCCTGCAGCGTTTTGGGAAGCACGGATGTCGTATATCCTGCTTTGGAGGTCGTAATGGTGTTCGACCCGCTGATCACGTCGTTGAAGTATACCTGGCCGGATGGCGTGCAGGCATCGGCAAAACTGATCGCACTATCCGAAACATTCGGCGTGAATGCCGTATTTGCCGTGAATAGCTGAATGCGATAGCGGATATACCGGTCTCCGTTATGGACCGAATTGAGCGTCGTATTGTTCGGCGTGTAATAGGTGTTGGTTGTGCCGTCCGGTCCCAGGTAATTCCAGGTGGTTGTCGGGGTATTGGTCAAAGAGCTTGCCACCTGAAGGCGCACGGGATCGGTCCCGGTTTGTATCGGTTGGTCCGATGGCCGCATGACCAGGTGATAAAAATTCGTCGGAGCCGTATTGTCGAATATGGAGGATGTCAGAATGCCCGATGAAGGGTATTGTGAGCCGTTCCATTGGAGCCGCAGCTCGCCTGCCGGGTTGTTGATATCGAGGCCGCTTCCGTCGTAGAAACGGGTCGCATCGCTCCAGTCGCTCTGGCCAGCTCCGCCTGACCAGTTGGTCTGCTGCCAGTATCCTTCGCCCGTTTGGAGTGTTTTCGTATAACCCGACCCCACAACTTGCACACTTGCATCCTGGACCGGCTGTTGAGTGACAGCATCAATAACTTTCACCAATAGTGCATTCGTTGTGAGCGGCTCCATGATCATCGAGATCGTTTCAATCGTATTCGGAGATACCTGCATGGGCAATGATGGCAGGCTGCCGCCGAGGTAATAGTTCGGATCCGTGAGAGAAATGTCATAGGTGTCCCACTCAAGGTTTTGCAGCGTCAATGCCCCCAGTACATCGGTTTGCTGGCTGAGGCTGTATTTTAGAATGTCCGGACTCTGGCCTATCAATTTCGCCCCGTTCAGATCAAAGATAACGCCGCCGCGGGGGCTACAGACTGCATTGACCGTATTGATATTCAATGTGCTTAATGCGTCTATTGCGAAACTAACCTGGGTGACCGCATCAGCGATAACGGTCGCATGGGGTTTGAGCGGGCTGGGATTTGCCGGATCGCCGATCGCATAGGTCCGATCGGTCGAATGATCGGATTTTGTCACGGTTATTTGATACGACTGATCGGCAGGAGGGGCGTCAACCACGGTAAGCCTTCCTTGCGCATCGGTCGTGTCAGTGAAGTTGATCAGAGGCGATGTCGTGGTGTTCACGATGGTGACGCTCGCGTCGGGTACAGGCTGGCCGACCGCGTTATACACTTGTATGAGCAGGGCGCCGTTTCCGCCGCTCGTCTCAAGCCGTTTCGGTGCTATCGTCGTCGTCGCTTTGATGTTTGTTCTGAACTCGCAGGTCTGGCAGGTAACCTGCACTTCAGCGAGCTTATAATCCGCGGATGACGTATCGCCGACCGTGGGATTGCCGGTTATCAGCAGATTAAAAATGCCGGTGCCGTACGTAATGCTCGAATGGTTGTCAATGCGGACCGCATAGCCGGTCGCTTCGACGACCTCGGCACCGTTCTCGATGCTGATGAGGCCGGTGTTCGAGTATACTATTCCGCGAAAGCCGGTCGAGTTCCGGATCTTGATAGCCGGATTTGAAACGCTCGTTGATGCATTCGTCGTGATGAAGACGGAGTAGCTTCCCGCGAACGGGTTGCATTCGTTCTTGGATGCATTGTAGCCCTCGGAGCCGCAGGCAGCCGTATTGTTGTCGATAGAAATGATACCATCGGCGATGACCACGCCTGAGGCGCTCGAATAACTCGAATCCAGATAAATACTCGCGGTGTTTCGCAGATCGATAGTGCCGCTGACCCAAATAGTGCCGGTAACATTCAGCTCGGCATTTCCCGTGAGCGTCAGGTTGCCGTTGATCTTTGCTGGTCCCAGTGAAAGTGTCTGGCCGTTTCCGAGCGTGACGGGCCCGACCGTCGAGACGGCGGCAGCTTCGTTTTTCCATGTGGTGATCTGAGCATCAGTGATAGGGAGGGTTTGCGACGACGAATCAGGCGAATTGGGATACGATTGGCCGCCGACCGTTGAGTTCTGGATCGTTTGATAATACGCGCTGCCGGTAATAGTTGCGTTTTGGATGGTGTGCGCATGCGCATCGCCGCCGATCTTGATGGAGTTGATGGTATTCGCGTTCGCCACCCAGGCGTCCCCGGTGATTATCGCTTTGTTGTCTCCGATCGCGTTTCCGTTCGAAAAAATCCTGCCATAGATCGTCGCTGTGTTCGACATGGTCAATCCGCCGTCACCGACCTGCGAGCTGAATGAGAAACGGACGTCCTCGAGATCATTGCCGATCACCCCGTCAAAGGGATCATCAATATTGCGGATGATGGTTCGTACCTCATAGGTTTGGTTATTTCTGACCACGGTCTTTAACGGCTCCAGTGATCCGGCAGGGATGCTGTCGCGCAAACCAAGGCTGGTGAAGGGGATGGCATGAATACTCTCCATTTCCTCCTGCAATATTGAATTCGCTGCAGTTCGTTCCGACGATACGCGGACAAGACGCAGCAACTGCAGGTATGCCGTGAAGATCGATACGGTAACCAGCGCAAAAACCGCGATCCCGACGATCACCTCGATCAAATTAAAACCGCGACCCCTTGGTACTGGTATACCTTTGCGCATGTATGGTATCAGTATACCAAGTTTGCATTACGCATGGTAGGCATCATCTGAAGTATGCGGCAGCGCTTGTACCCGATTATTCGTAGCCGCAACCGTCAATCCCACGAGCAGCATCCAGAGAACGCTCAGATCATTCTTGAAATAAGGGACGTCGACAAGACCATGCACGAGCACGACGCTCCAGGCAAGGATAAGAGACGCACTGAGCCAGGACGACTGCTGAGATCGATTTGCCGCGAGCAACAGTCTGCCGACGCTGACGAGCAGCCAGCCGATCGCCAGAAGACCCGCGATGCCGATCTCAGACCAAAAATTCAGAATCAGAGTATGCGGGTAGAGATAAATTTCCAGAAACTCATATGCATGGTACGGCTCAAGCGCCTGCCGGTAATTGGCAAGCCCGCCGCCTCGTATGGGATGGTCAGAAAGCATCGCAAGCGTTTCACGCCACTGGTTTGCTCTGATCTCAAGCGAGCTTGACGCCAAGTCAAGTGTATTGTCGCTGATCCGGCTGAGCACGTTAGAAAATCGCTCCGGCGCAGGTGTGAATGTCAGACCGAGAACGATGAGAAGCGTTAGCGCAAGCAGGGTCGTCCGGTATTTTTTTTGCAGCGAGCCGAATATCCAGAGAGCAGCGCCAATCCCTACCAGCGCACCGGTCGTTTTTGCCGCGATGATGGCAGTAAGCCCCAATGCTATGACGATGATTTTCCACGCCAACATGCGGCGATCTGATTTCCTGAACAGATACCCCATATAGAGCGCCACAATGGGCCCGAGCAGCAGGCCATGGGCGTTCGGATATCCGAATATCGTCGTCACGCGCCGATACGCAGGGTCTGCCCAGGTGGGATTGGCGATCCCGATCCCCGTCGCGTATTGCCACGCAGCCGCACAACCGATAGAGACCGCAAGAATGCCGAGCGCATAGAAAACCCGCTCAATATGTTTTTCATTCTTGATCTCATATACGAATACGACAAAAAACAACATCGGATCGATAAAATATGCTTTCAAAATCCCGAACGCCGCTGCCTGGCTCGGTGACAGAAGAGCTGCGATAAAGGCTGTCGCCAGCAACAGCGTTAGAGGAAGCTTGAGAATTGAGAGGATGGGATTTGCAGTATTCCGCTGCCAGAAGCGAAGGTTGATTTTCTTCCATCGGCCGTTGTTCGCCAACCACGTGAAGAACAGGATCAGTATGCTTACTTCAAGCACGGTCGTCGGTATCTCGAATATCGTGAATCGGATGAGATAACTGGGAAGTGTCGCTGCGATGGCGTAGATTCCCCAGCGGGGGCGCGAGTAGATGATGCATGCGAACAGGAATAACAGTCCGATCACGCACCACACCGGCAGCCATACTGGAGAGATCATAGACATGCTAGGGGCGTATCATGCTTTTCAGCTCGCTGAAGGAAACCGCACGAAATGCGAGAAGGAGTGCCCCATAGAGAGTAGCGCAGACGATGAGCAAGGGGATGAGCGGTAGGGCGCTCTGGGCGAAATAAGCAAAAACCGCCATGAATACGCTTGCGAGAGCGATCTTGGCGGTAGCGCCCCACGGCACGGTCAGTTTCAGATGGGGGCGGATCACGATCCATGCCGCCAATACGATGAAACATTCGCTGCCAACGGTTATCCATGCCGCGCCCCAGTAGGAGTATTTCGGAATGAAGATGAGGTAACCTGCCAGCGAGAGGGCCGCGTTGAGCAGGAAAAATTTGATGAGCTTGCGCTGCTGCTCGAGTACCAGCACGATGTAATTGCCCAGCGTGCCGAAGAAAATCGCTGCCGTAGCCAACACGAGCACTTTAAGCACGTTCCCGGACTCCGCAAACTCGGAGCCGGCGATGAGCTTCATAACCGGTACGCCGAGTATCAGAGCGCCGGTCATGAGCGGGAACGTCATCAGCGTAAAAAACAGAAATGCCCGCTGCCAGATGCGATCCACCCGCGAGCCGTCTCGCGCTATCCATGCCGCGGTCAGCACCGGCAAGACCAGCCCCATGAACATATGCGGGAAGCTGACCATGATCTCGAGCACGCGGTAGCCGGCGCCGTACAGGCCGACCTCTTCCGGGCCTCGGAACATCGACAGTACGATAGTGTCGGCTTTGAAGTAAATAAGGTTGAGCGCTGTCGTGGCGGCAATAGGCCATGCTTTGGAAATGATTTCGCGCCAGTAGGGCAGGTCAATATGGATCCGCAGATGCAGGTTTCCGGGCAAACGGCGGACCAGATACCAGAGGATGCCGAACGCGATGGCTGCGACGATGGATGAGCCTACGAGGATGCTTTGCAGGCCGCCATGCAGCCAGATGACAACGCTTACCATGCCCAGCATAAGCACTTTCGTACCCGCATTGAGGGCGGCTACCTTGACCATCTGCAGATATTTTTGAAATAGCGCCGTCAACGTTGCAGTCAGCGAAACAGATAAATAGGCGAACGACAGCGAGAGAACGCCCCATTTGATCTCCGCAGGGTAGGGAGTGAACGAAATGCTTACGATGGCGAGCAACAGGAGCGCTGCAGAGCTCATCAAACGCATCGTGAAAATATTATTGGTGATGTATTCCGTGCGTTCGACTGGGTTGGCCGAAATTTCGCGCAGCAATGTCAGGTAGAGCCCGAAATCGATGATAACGATGAAGAGCTGCAGGATCGCATTGATCGTCGTGTACTGCCCAAAGCCGCTCTGCCCCAGATACCGCGTGATAAGCCCGAGGGTGACAACGCCGAGCAGCACCTCGATGAAGCGAAGAACCGCCTGGCCCATGGTATTGGTGAATATTTTACGAGCAGTATGTTCCATGTGATACGACAATGTGCCCCCGCGTTGCGGGGGCACATTTTGTTATAACACAGTTCTGAATTTGTGTTAATCCTTTTTGAGGGCCGCTGCCAGAACCTTTGTACGGATCTCGCCGATCAGTTTCTGATTGTCCTGCAGGAATGTACGAGCGGTCTCTCGTCCGACGCCGAGTTTTGTTTCACCGTAGGTATATGAATTTCCGCTCTTCGTGATGATGCCATAGAGTACGCCCTGGTCCAGCAGATCGCCTGCCACGGAAATCCCTTCATTATACATAATGTCGAATTCGCATGTCTTGAAGGGGGGTGCGACCTTATTTTTCACGATCTTTACTTTAACCCGGTTACCGACGATCTTTTCGCCCTGTTTTATGGTTGCGGCGCGGCGTACCTCAATTCGCACTGACGCATAAAATTTCAGCGCATTGCCGCCGGTGGTCGTTTCCGGATTTCCGAAGAAGACCCCGATCTTCATGCGTATCTGGTTGATAAAGATGACGGTTGTTTTCGTTTTGCTGATGATGCCGGCAAGCTTGCGGAGGGCCTGGCTCATCAACCGGGCTTGCAACCCCATATGGCTGTCGCCCATGTCTCCTTCAAGTTCGGCCTTGGGAACGAGAGCTGCGACGGAATCGATAACGATCACGTCAATGGCATTTGAACGGACGAGCGTTTCCACGATCTCCAGTGCCTGTTCGCCCGTGTCAGGCTGCGCGATGAAGAGGTCCTTGGTTTTGACCCCGATCATTTTTGCATACTCCGGGTCGAGCGCGTGTTCAGCGTCGATGAACGCCGCAAGGCCGCCGCGTTTCTGGACCTCAGCGACGATATGCTGCGCGAGCGTCGTCTTACCTGACGATTCCGGACCGTAGATCTCGATGATCCTTCCGAGCGGCACGCCGCCGATGCCGAGGGCCACGTCGAGCGAGATGCAGCCGGTCGGTATCGCATCGAGGTTCAGAGCTTTGCTGTCCCCGAGCTTCATGATAGAGCCCTCGCCGAAGCGCTCCTTGATTTGATTGATCGCTTCGGTCGCTGCGGTAAGCTTCCCCTGTACGTTGTCTGACATACGTTATTCGTTACTTATTAAGGGCCCTGTTGTACTGGGAGTTAGTATGGCTGGAGGGGGTGTTTTGACGATAACCACCGATGCGGAGAACGGTAGACTGTGTTTTTTACGTGCACTCAGGGTAATGGTATTTAGGCCGTTCGTCAATGTTATTTCCTGCGAAAAATGGCGGCCCGCACCCAGGGTAATAAGCTGATGATTGATGCGGACCTCCGCTCCGTCTTCTGTCTGGCCTTTCAGTATAATACTATTCTCATACGTCCGGAAGCCGTTCATCGGCACATTGAGGGCAACGCGCGGCGGCCTGAGCGTTTGGTAACCCAGATAGCCGCTGTAGGAGAAAAAAATGAGCACCAACGCCGCATAGGCGAGACGCCGAAGGGTGATCAGTTCCCATACGTTCCCATATCGCGGTTTTCGAGAATATACTTTTTTTTCCTGGAGCTTCGATCTGATGCGTAATTCCTTTTCGTACGAGATCATGCACTCTTTCGGGGATAAGCCCACAAAGGACGCATATTTTTGTATCCATGTTCGAGCATAGAGTTCACCCGGCAGACGGTGATACTCCGATTCTTCAATCGCACTGAGATATTTTTCCTGAATCGCAAGGTACCGAGCGCACTCGGCAAGGGTAAGGCCTTTGGCCTCGCGGGCTTTTTTGAGTTGTTCGCTGACCGTCGAGTACATTCCGAGTTCCGATCGCTTGAATGATGGAGAAGGCATGGCTTAGGTCAGGTTCGGGTCTTCATCCTCCTCATCCTCGGACGATGCATCGGGAACTTCGTTATGTGCATTGATCTCGGAGGCGGCATCGTCGTGTGACGGCTCGCTGCTTTCGCTTTCAATGAATGTGCGATCGAACTCTTCTTTCGTCATCAGCACTTCCCGCGGTTTTGAACTGTTCTGCGGACCGATAATGCCTCGCTCCTCCAGAATATCCAGCATGCGGGATGCCTTGGCAAATCCCATCCTGAGGCGGCTCTGCAACAGCGTTGCCGATGCGCGACCCGCCCTGATGACCGATTCCGCTGCCGCGATAACATCGCGCTCTTCGGTATCAGATTCAAATCCCCCGGAAACGCCGGTGTGGCTCTGACGGCGTTCCGTGACGGCCATTTCGTATTCCGGTTCCCCGTGTTTTTTGAGATAGTCGGTGACCGCCGTAATTTCGGTGTCGCTTATGAAAGCTCCCTGGATTCGTTTCGGTTTTGTAAGTTCCGCGCTGATGTAGAGCATGTCGCCGTTGCCGAGGAGCTTTTCCGCACCGGATGAATCAAGTATCGTGCGGGAATCGGTTGAAGACGCTACCGCGAATGCGATGCGGGAGGTGATATTCGCTTTGATGAGCCCGGTAATGACGTTCACTGACGGGCGCTGCGTGGCAAGCACCAAGTGGATCCCGACGGCTCGCGCCATCTGCGCCAGGCGAATGATCGCGCTCTCCACCTCTTTTGCCGCAACCATCATGAGGTCCGCGAGTTCGTCGATGATGATGACGATATAGGGAAGCTTTTCAACCAGCCGCGCTTCGTTGAATGCCTCGATGTTTTTCTTGCCTGAGGCGGACAGCAGTTTGTAGCGTTCATCCATCTGCTGCACGGTCCAGCGGAGTGCGTTGATGGTTTTTTCAATGTCGATGATGACCGGAGCTAAGAGGTGCGGGACACTGTCATATGAGGTGAGTTCCACCCGCTTCGGATCGACCAGAATGATCTTGAGCAGATCGGGCGAATTTTGGTACAAAAGACTTATGAGCATACTGTTGATGCAGACGGATTTTCCGCTGCCGGTCGCTCCCGCGATCAGGAGATGGGGCATTTTCCCGAGGTCGGCCATCATGACCTTACCCGATACGTCTTTGCCGAGAGCGACCATGAGGTTGGTGCGGCGGTTCGTGTATACCTGGCTTTGAAGAATCTCTTTGAGCTTCACGATGGATGCCGTCTGATTCGGCACTTCGATACCGACCAGGGATTTACCGGGTATCGGCGCTTCGATGCGTATGGGGTGGGCGGCAAGGGCCAAGGCCAGATCGTTCTGCAGCGCCGTGATCTGGTTCAGTTTCACGCCTTCGGTCGGCTTGAGGGTATATTGCGTGACGGTCGGCCCCACATTCACCTCACCCATCGTCACCTCGATGCCGAAGTTTTTGAGCGTGGTCTCGATCTTTCGCATCGTGGCGTTGATGTCGCCGCTTGTCGGCACCGCGGCGTTTGCCGTCAGAAGATCTATTGGAATATCAATCTTCGGTTGGGGAAGCCGTTTTGACCGCTGCTGAAAGACGCCAACAGGGCGTCCAGTTGCGGATGACGATCTTGATCCGGGCTCTGTATCCTCGGCAAGCCCCGCTTCAAGGGCGGTCTCTTCGTCGGATTCATCGGAAAGCTCGCTCGTTTTGAAATGCGCATTGTATACCGGAGGCGCTTCAGCGCTTTTCGGACGACGTTCAGGCAAGGCCGCGCGCAGATGAAAGAGCAGCCGCTGGATTGCCATGAGCAAGCTCGAAAATGAGGTGTTCAAAAAAATGAACAAACCGATACAGAGCATGGCGACAAGGATCGAGAGCGCTCCCCAGAATTCAAAACCGCGATAGAGCGCAGTACCTACCGCGTAACCGACATAGCCGCCGCCGCTTCCTGCTGCTACGATATCAGAAATATCTTGGTCACGTACCAGGAGATGCAAGAGTCCGCTGTATCCGGCGACCGTCAAAAGGAGACCGATGTAGTTAACGAGCTTGATATCGTGCTGCGCCGGACGCAGCAAGAGATAGGAAAGCAGGAGCAGGACGATGGGAAACAGCCAATCGCCCCACCCGAACGCAAGCCCCAGGAATTTAAGCAGATAAACTCCGGCCGTACCTGTCGCCTGGAAGAATGAAAGCAACGTCAGAAAAGCAACGGTGAATAGGATCACTATCGCGATGCCTCGTTTTGTTTCGGAGGCAAGTGTCCAGTGGCCCGTGGTCGAAAAGCTCCTCCCTTGGGCTATTTTTTGTCGGCGAGTATAACGTTTGAGCATAGTGAATAGGGATAGTGTAGCATACAATTGTGCTTATTTCTAGGCCTTTTTGAGCTAATAGGCAGCGCCCGGGCTTGATTATTATTTTGACATTTCAAGGAATGCTGCTATTATATTTGGTCAGTCGAAATCTTGAATTTTGCTGAACCTTTTGTTCATTCTAAGTGAGGTGGCGGATATGAAGGTCACGGACTCCGAGCTTCGACAAGCAAAGTGGTACCTCGCGAAACCAGTTTTGGTTGGTGCTTCAATAGCGGTCTTTGAGTGTATCCGTGACAAAGGCTACGATGTACGACGGGTCGAGCCGATTGTAACAAGCCAAGCTTCCAGGCATCGCTTCGACCTGTTTCTGCCTTTCTTGGACAAGGTGCTGCATGGCTACATGCCTGAAGACAGCGAGTTCGAGCAAAAGGTCTCATGGCATGTGTACATTTTGGTCGGTGTGATCCTTCATGAGGTCGGAGGGGTCTGGAACTTCCTGCAGTCGGACAGCTGGCATGATCGCAATCTTACGGCCAAAGTCGCAGCGCAACTGTCGGAAGGTGGGTTGCCACAAAATTGGTTGTTGGATAAGACACTACGATATGTCCCGCTTGTCCAGGAAGCGATTCGGCAATTCGTGTCAGAAGCTCTTGAGCGACGTAGATAATTTGTTAGTGGGTGATCTTTCAATAGCAACGCCGGTTGTATCCGGCCTTTTTCCGGGGAGGATCCGTATGCCTGCAATAGATAAGCAGTTGGCACGAGAGGCACACGTGGTGGCTTATCAGTTCAGACGGCTCTCGAGGTTGGTTCCTCGTCTACTCACGGCAGTGGTTGCTTCTCAAGAGAAGGCGACTCCAGCGACTAAGGACAAGCGCCGCAGTCCGCGGCTTTCACCGTCGGTTCGCCGTGCTCTCAAGCTGCAGGGCCAGTACATGGGCGGGATGCGGGGCATGTCCGTCAGAGGACGTGCCCGGATCAAGAAGATTCGCAGGCAGAGGGGCATCAGGGCTGCGATCGCTGCGATCAAGCGAGCGCGCTAAGTAGGGGGGTATAGAAAAACCGCCCGCTCACCGAGAGAAACTCGGATGGAGCGGGCGGTTTTCCATTTGTATAAGGGAGCATTATTCCTTAAACCCTGTCCCTGCCGGAATGAGACGTCCTATGATGACATTCTCCTTTAAGCCGCGGAGCTTGTCCCGCTTGCCGGTGATGGCCGCGTCAATAAGTACGCGGGCGGTTTCCTGGAAGGAAGCAGAGGCCAGAAATGAGTCTGATGCGAGCGAAGCCTTCGTGATACCCATGAGCAGGTACTCTCCGGTTGCTTTGGCGCCTTCGGTCGCATTGTTCGCTTCTTTGAATTGCGTATGCGTGACGATCTCGCCGGGCAGCAGTTCCGTGTCCCCTGCATCTTTCACGTAAATGCGCGAGAACATCTGGCGCGCGATAAGCTCGATGTGCTTGTCGTTCAGTTTCTGACCCTGCGATGAATAGATGTATTTGATTTCCCTGATGATGTATCGCTGCACGGCGAGCTTGCCCTGGAGACGATAGAGTTCGTGCAGGTCGATGGAGCCTTCGGTCAGCTGCTGCCCCGAGGTTACGAGTTCTCCGTTCTTTACCCAGAGATTGTATCCGGCGGGTATGATTACTTCCAGCATTTCATTTTTTTCACCGGTGAGCTGTACGGAGGTCTTGGTCACCTTCGCGGTGCCATTGTACGGAGCGCGTATTTCTTCAGAATCATTTTTTACCAGGATCAGATGGTTGCGCTGGACCGCTTCTCCGTTCTTCACGCTGAGCTTGTCATGTTCCGCGCTGTATTCGTACGTCGCTGTCGACACTTCGCCGCTTTTGATTTTGAGAAGGCGGTTTTTATTCGTGCCGAGATTCTCATTTTCGACGATGACTTGTCCGGCAATAGGCGCAATGATTGATTTCTTTTTCGGCGGTCGCGCTTCGAATAATTCCTCTACGCGCGGAAGACCCTGGGTGATGTCCCCGCCGGCAACGCCTCCGGTATGGAAGGTACGCATGGTGAGCTGGGTGCCGGGCTCGCCGATTGACTGTGCGCCAATGATGCCGACCGCGGTTCCTTTGGTCGTCAGTTGATTGTGCCCAAGTTCAAAACCATAGCATTTTTGGCAGATGCCTCTCACGGATGTGCAGGTGAGCACCGAACGGATCACAACGTTCTTCGGAGCCGCTTTGGTGATTTTTTCTCCCAGCTCGATGGTGATAAGCGTGTTCTTTTTGACGATAACCTTGCCTTTTGCGTCCGTTACGTCCGCAGCGAGGTAGCGTCCGATAATGCGTCCGCCGATGGTTTCATTCATGTCCTCGGTTTCGGCGAGATTAATGCTCAATCCCTCGGCGTCTTTACAGTCCTCATCGATGATGATGAGATCCTGCGCAACGTCAATAAGGCGGCGGGTCAGGTAGCCGGCGTTGGCTGTCCTCAGAGCTGTATCGGAAAGTCCTTTGCGCGCTCCGTGAGTCGAAATGAAATATTCGAGCACATCGAGGCCTTCCTGGAAACTTGCCTTGACCGGCAGCTCGATGATGTCGCCCGCAGGGCTTGTGACGAGCCCTTTCATTCCCATGATCTGAATCATCTGCGCCCAGGAACCTCGTGCTCCCGATTGAATGATGGTTGCGATGGAGTTCAGCGGGTCAAATTGTTTCTTGGATTCTTCGGTAATCCGATTCTTGATATCGGTCCAGGTCTCGATGACCTTGATGTATCGTTCGTGATCGGTCAGCCAGCCGTTGTTATATTGTTCCCGGATCTCATTCACCGTGTCCTCACCTTCCTTGATCAGCGTGCCTTTGATGTCGAGTGTTGGAATGTCATCCATGCCCCATGAAAGACCGGAACGGGTGATATATTGGTAGGCAAGATCCTTAATGCTGTCGAGGAATTGCACCGCTTCTTCCTTTGATTGGGACATGATCGACTCCGCGACGATCTGCTTGAGCGCAGCCTTATCGAGCTGCTTATTGATAAAACCGCGTCCCTTCGGGAGAATTTTGCTGAAGATAATGCGTCCGACAGACGTTTCTTCCCGTTTTCCGTTGACGTTCACGAGGATCGGTTGCTGGAGAGGCAAATACCCGAGCTTATAGGCCAGTTCGGCCTCATCGAAGTTTGCATACAACTTCGGCCGCTCATTTTTTTTGACCGGTTTGAGCGAGGTGAGATAATATACGCCCCAGACAATGTCGAGGACGGGGAGCGTGATCGGCTCTCCGGTCGCTGGTTTCAACAGATTGCGGTCGGCAGCCATAATTTCTTCCGCTTCTCGTTTCGCTTCATCGGTCAGGGGAAGATGCACAGCCATCTGGTCACCGTCGAAGTCAGCGTTGAACGCGGTGCAGACCAGGGGATGGAGCTGGATAGCTTTTCCTTCTATGAGTATCGGGTGGAATGCCTGAATGCCCAAGCGGTGCAGGGTCGGCGCGCGGTTCAGAAGAACCCGTGTTCCTTTCGTTATTTCATCCAAAATGTCCCACACTTCGATGTGGCCCTCGTCAATATAGCGGTTCGCGCTTCTGACATTGTGCACCAGGTCGCGCTCGATGAGTTTCGAAATGACGAACGGCCGATATAACTCGAGAGCCATTTGTTTCGGCAAACCGCACTGGTCAAGTTTCAGATGCGGGCCCGCGACGATCACGGAACGCCCGGAATAATCCACGCGCTTGCCCAGCAGATTCTGACGGAAACGGCCCTGCTTTCCTTTCAGAAGATCCGCGATGCTCTTGAGCATGCGTTTTTGCCCGGTTGAAGCCGTTACTGTTTTGCCGTGGCGCGCGTTATTGTCGATGAGCGCGTCAACTGCTTCCTGCAACATGCGTTTTTCGTTGCGTTGGATGACCTCGGGAGCCTTCAGTTCTTTCAGGCGCTTGAGGCGGTTGTTCCGGTTGATGACGCGCCGGTAGAGATCGTTCAGATCGGAGGTTGCGAACCGTCCGCCGTCGAGCTGCACCATGGGCCGGAGGTCCGGAGGGATGACGGGCAGTACCGTCAGGATCATCCACTCAGGCTTGATCTTGTTGGTGATCAGGGTTTTCAGAAGCCGTGATCGCCGGATCAGCTTTTTCTTTTTTGAAGGGATGCACGTCAGTATTTCTTTATCAAGATCCCTGGTCATCTGTTTGAGGTCGGTGCGTGTCAGGAGATACCTGATGGCGTCAGCGCCGATACGCGCCTCGAACACATGACCATATTTGAGCGACAGGTCCTGATAGACATTCTCAGAAATGATTGCCTGTACCTGTAAGCTGCGAAGTTCTTTTTTGGCGGTGTCGGCAGCAGCGTCCAGATGCGAGAGTTTTTCAAGTTTTTGAGCGTTGAGCTGCATGACGAGCTCCGCAGCAGCGGTCTTGACCTTCTCGGCGTCTTTCCCCGCCTGCAGCTGCGCAGATTTCTTTCCCTGCGTCTCGCTGATCTTATGATCGAACTCGGCCTCGATCTGTTTTCGTTTCGATTTCAGCTCATCAGCGACCTGCTGCAGCGTTTCCTGGCGTGCAGCTTCATCAACATCGGTCACGATAAAATTGGCGAAATAGATGACCTTTTCCAGATCCTGAACTGATAAGTCGAGTACGAGGCCTATCTTTGACGGAATGCCGCGGAGAAACCAGATATGGGACACCGGCGTTGCCAGGTCGATATGGCCCATCCGTTCGCGGCGGACAATGGAGCGCGTTACCTCGACCCCGCATTTGTCGCAGATAATGCCTTTGTAGCGGATTTTTTTGTACTTGCCGCAATAGCATTCCCAATCTTTCGACGGTCCGAAGATGCGCTCGCAAAACAAACCGTCGCGTTCCGGTTTCTGGGTACGGTAGTTGATGGTTTCAGGCGACAGTACCTCGCCGTGCGACCATTTATGGACGACCTCAGGCGATGCGAGCTTGAGTCGAATGCTGTCGAACTCGATCGTCTTCTGCATCTCGGTCGGCATGAACGTTGTTTTTGTCGATGATGGCGTTGACATAGGCAGAGTGTATTCTGGGGATTATTCTTCCTTCGGCTGGATCGACTTCTTGTCTTTCAGGAGCTCGACATCAAGCACCAGCCCTTTCAGTTCTTTCACCAGCACGTTGAACGATTCAGGGATATTGAGCTTGTCGATCTTCTCCCCTTTGATAATGGATTCATATGCCTTCGACCTGCCTGGCACGTCATCCGATTTAATGGTCAGAATTTCTTGTAAGGTGTGCGCAGCGCCGTACGCTTCGAGAGCCCAGACTTCCATTTCGCCGAAACGCTGTCCGCCGAATTGCGCCTTGCCTCCCAGCGGCTGCTGAGTAACCAGCGAATACGGCCCGATGGAACGCTGATGTATTTTGTCCTCGACGAGATGATTCAGTTTGAGGATATAGGAATAACCCACGGTCGTTTTGGCGTCGAACGGTTCACCGGTCTTTCCGTCAAAAAGCTGGACCTTTCCGTTCTCTGGCCAGCCCGCTTTCTTGAGTTCCGCTTTGATGACGTCAGAAGGGACGCCGTCAAGCGCCGGGCTCGCTACTTTGTAGCCGAGGGTATGCGCTGCCAGGCCAAGATGCGTTTCCAGCAGCTGCCCAAGGTTCATGCGGGAAATAACCCCCAGGGGATTCAAGATAACGTCCACCGGCGTGCCGTCCGCGAGGAATGGCATATCCTCCTGTTGCACGATGCGCGAGATGACGCCTTTGTTCCCGTGTCGTCCGGCAAGCTTGTCCCCGACCTGTACCTTGCGGGTCTGCGCGACGGTCACCTGGATGGTCTTGATGACACCGGCCGGGAGCTTGTCGCCGTTATCACGCGAGAAGATCTTGATATCCACTACTTTCCCGTGTTCGCCGTGCTCAAGGTAGAGCGAGGAGTCGCGCACGTCTTTTGCTTTTTCGCCGAAGATCGCGCGCAGAAGCTTTTCTTCGGCAGAAAGCTCGGTTTCTCCTTTTGGCGTGATCTTGCCCACAAGTATGTCGCCTGACGCTACTTCTGCGCCGATGCGGATGATGCCCTCGGTGTCCAGGTTACGCAACTTCTCCTCTGAAATATTCGGAATATCGCGCGTGACGATCTCGGGTCCGAGCTTCGTATCGCGGACATCAATTGAGAAATCTTCAATATGAATAGAGGAGTAGCGGTCTTCGTGGACCAGGCGGCTTGAAAGCAGAATTGCGTCTTCGAAGTTGCCGCCTTCCCAGGACATGTACGCGACCAGCACATTCTGTCCGAGAGCTAATTCTCCCTGATCAGTGGCTGCCCCGTCCGCGATGGGTCTGCCTGCTTTGACCGTATCGCCCTTAGAGACGATAGGCCGCTGGTTCATGGAGGTGAACGCGTTCGATCGTTCGAATTTCATCAGGTCAAAACTATGTGTCTTTGATTTCGACTTGATCTGGATCTTGTCCGATTGGACCGAGATAACCTCGCCGTCTTCCGGGGCCAGGATGACCTGTCCAGAATCCTGTGCAGCGCGCGCTTCCATGCCCGTACCGACGATCGGAGCCTGCGGCTGTACCACACAGACGGCTTGCCGCTGCATGTTCGTGCCCATGAGGGCGCGGACCGCATCATCGTGTTCGAGGAACGGAATGAGCGATGTCGAAATGGAAATGATCTGGTTGGGAGCCACATCCATGAAATCGATCTTTTCGACGCGGTCGTATTTCGGATTTCCATGGTTTCTGATCTCCGCGAAATCAGCGGTAAAGTAGCCCTTCTCGTCAATACGAGTCGTTGCGGCGGTCGTATTGTGTTTTTCTTCCACAAAAGCGTCGAGCCACATGATCTCATCCGTCACGCGAGGACGCACCGGAATAGTCGTCAGTTCCTTATGCGACGCAAGTTTTTTTGCCTGTGCTTCCGAGATGGTCTCGTCTTTTTCCACGAGAGTGCGGTCGTTGATCATGAGGTCTTCGCGCGCTATTTCACCGGCCGTAGCTTTCGGTTCATTCGGCACGTCATGCAGCACCTTTCGGAACGGCGTTTCGATAAGGCCGTACTCGTTGACGCGGGCGTAGGATGCCAGATGTCCCACCAGGCCGATGTTGGGCCCTTCTGGTGTTGCGATAGGGCAGATGCGACCGTAGTGCGTACGATGCACGTCGCGGACCTCGAATCCCGCGCGCTCGCGGGAGAGCCCGCCGGGACCCATTGCTGACAAACGGCGTTTGTGGTCGAGTTCCGACAGCGGGTTGGTCTGGTCCATGAATTGCGAAAGCTGGGAGCTCATGAAAAATTCCTTGATGGATCCGATGACCGGACGCGCGTTGATGAGCTGATTCGGGGTCAGTGTATTGATATCGAGCGTTGACATGCGGTCCTTGACGATCCGCTCCATACGGGCAAGACCGATGCGAAATTTGTTCTGAACAAGTTCACCGACCGCGCGGATGCGCCGGTTGCCCAAGTGGTCGATATCGTCAGCCTGCTCTTGGGTCAGGTTGAGCCGGATGATCTCGCGGATGATCGCGACCAGATCTTCGCGCCGCAGAATGCGCGTTGTTTTATTGTTCGGAATGTCAAAATTGAACCTGCTGTTCAATTTATGTCGCCCGACCCGTCCGAAATCATAGCGGTCGAAATTGAAGAACATCGAGTGAATGAGGTTGCGGGCATTATCGGTCGTCGCAAGATCACCGGGCCTGATGCGCTTGTATACTTCACGCAAACCTTCGGCTTCATCTTTTGCGATGTCCTTATCGAGCGTGGATTGAATGAAATGCACCTCCGGATGCTTGTCGATGTCTTTGAAGTGCGCGAGGATTTCTTCGTTGGACGCATATCCAAAAGCGCGCAAGAGCGAAGTGATCGGCACTTTGCGCTTTCGATCGATCTTGACGTAGATGACATTATTCGCGTCGGTTTCCAGCTCCAACCACGCGCCGCGATTCGGGATTATTTTAGCCCCATAGTAGTTGCGGCCACGGAGAAGTTCTGAAGTGAAGAAAACACCCGCGCTTCGTATCAGCTGCGACACGACAACGCGTTCGACGCCGTTTATGACGAAGGTGCCGCGATCGGTCATGACGGGCATATCGCCGAGATAGATCTCCTGCTCCTTGATCTCTCCGGTTTTTTGATTGACCAGCGTTACTTTGACCTTGAGCGGCGCTTCGAAGGTCGTGTTGCGCGACTTCGCTTCCTTCTCATTGAATTTCGGCTCGTCAAGATAATGATCTTCAAAATATAATTCAAGATCGCGTCCGATGAAATCTTTGATCGGAGAAACTTCCTCGAAAAGCTCTTTGAGGCCTTCCTGAAAAAACCAGCGGTATGAATCCTGCTGGATCTCGACAAGATTCGGCAGCGGGATCGCTTCGCGTCGAGAGGTAAAATAGGTGCGCTCAGGAGCTGTCATGGTGTGGGACATAGAGGCTCGTTAGTTATTAGCAGGCTGCTGTTCTGCCGGTCGCATGCGTATGAGCAGACAGGAGAGCGCGGCCGTCAGCTTTTGACGTCAGCAATAAAGAGCGCGTTTTTTTACGTAACAAAATAACCTTTGCCCGCGTGGGGTAAGGATTTTTGTTTATTTTGGGTTGCTATACACCGGCAAAGTTCACACTTGCGGTTTTCAACATGCGGATATATTACTAGCTCTCAACACACTTGTCAATAGCTGGGCACAGACGCGGGTAAATCGTGTTATTGTAAGAGCAAAATTTGCTATGATTAGCTGAAAATTTGATATACGTTTTGTTACATATCTGTCAAATAAGTCTAGCATTAGCTAAAAAGTATCCAGTTTATCCACAGGGCCACTCCTAAAAGAATTAACGGTCTGCGGTAAATTCTACAAAAAGATGAGTGCCGTCCGCTGCTAGAACAGGCTTGTCAGGCTCATTAAAGATGCCATCACCCGAGTCTGTGATGAGTTCTGCTCGATAGATTGCCCCTTCCTGCAAACGGACCGGAATGGCGATCGATACTATGTCATGGATCCCTGCCGGGAGCAGATTGGAGTTGGCGAGTGATGATTCGCCTGTTTTTGGATATATGACAATAAAGCTTGAGTCGGTCAGGATGACGCGATCAACTATAACCGCGGGTCCTGCTGGTTGTGTTTTGAGCATGACCCCATTGTCTCCTGACACTGCTGCATTGAAAGTGATAGGCGGACAGGCATATACGGTTACAAAATTGCCGTCAGTTGCGGCGACGCAATTTTCTTTTTGATCGGCATTGGGGCACGTGAAGATTTTTCCCTCACGTTCATAACGGATCGGAGTGCTGCCTGCGGATCGCACGATGCGGAGAATATCTCCTGACCGGTCAATGCGCACGACCGATGCGGTGCAGTATGATTGATAGTTCTGCACGGCCGCAAGATCACTGAGCGCTTGCGTTCTCTTCTCTTCTTCCTTCTGGAGTTGTGCCGCGCGCTCTTCCTGAAGCACGCGCTCCCGATCGCGGGCTGACGAGAACGCTAGGAGCAGACCGATGACCGCAAGTACTGCAAGTGCCCCGATGAGAAGGTAGATCGAAGTTGTTTTCTTTTTTTGGTGTATGAACCACATAGTCTATTGGATTAAATTCGTAGTGACCGCCGTACCGAACGGGCTTTTTCATAGAATCCATACCAGAGTGGATTGTATATGAAATCGAAGGCGCCGGGACTTTCAACGACGCGGCCGCTGAATCCTTGTTTGAAACGACTTACGTTCGCAAGAGACGGTTTTGATCCGTCGCTTGGCTCGTATCCCCAGAAGTCATAGTATCCCAGTTTGAGCTCGTATGCTTTTTGCATCGCGTTCCATTGGAGCAGATGCGGAGCCATGAGTTCGCGGTTGCTGTAGTCGAAACCGCCGTGCACATAGGTCATGGTCGGATACTGGACGATATACAGATTGGCAGCGATGGTTTTTCCCTGGTAGACCGCGTAATTCATATATACTGTGTCCTTTTTCTCATCCGCTTTCAGAAGCAGCTTATAATATCGCGCGTCATGCGATCTGATCCGGTTCCTGCGTTTTGATTTGCCGAGCATGGAAAGAAAGTGTTTCAGATCCGCTTCCTCTTGTGACCACAGAACCGTCACGCCTTTTTTTTCTGCGAGGCGTATGTTATAGCGGGTTTTCTCCTTGAAGCTCGCGAAGAGCTCATCGACCGGGACATCAAGCGAACGGTAGATCGTCGCTTTGGGCTGTATCGCGACCGAGGGCTTCATGGGTATGTTCGTGAGTTCGGGAAGCGTGATGTTCGGTTCGATCCGACAGAAGAGTTCCTCCCGCCTACGCGTCGCGACCGTAACATCGCGGATCTGGCTGAGGATAAGCTCCAGAGCCTCCTTACGCTCCTCGGGGTCCAGTGTCGGGAGAAAGATAGGCCCCTTCGGGGCATAGAGGTAACTTTTTCCGAAAGATAGTTTCGTGGTGTACAGCAGGCAGTGCGCGACCAGCCGCTGCCCGTCATAGACGTTGAGCTGCCAATTCTTTTTTTTCTGCAGGTTCAAAAAACGTTTCCAAAATCTGCTTTGCAAAAAAGAGCCCAGAGGGAACTGCTCCAGGAACTGATCGTAGTTATGTGCGTTGAGCGAGACGTCCATTATGCTGGTTTTCCGCCGCTAAGGATTTTTAACGCCTCCTTGATCTTGTCCGATAGTTCTTTTGTTTCCGGAGGTATCTGCCGGAGCGCTTTCCTGACCTCCCCTTCTTTATAGCCGAGCGATTGTAATGCCTCCATGAGCTGAATGTTCTCAGTGATGCTCATGGTCGCTGTTTCTTCCTGCGCGCTGACGGTTATCTTTTCCTTCAATTCAACGATGATACGCTCCGCGGTCTTTTTGCCGATCGACGTCACTTTCTGCAGCAGGGCCGGGTCGCCGTGGATGATCGCTTTTTTGATGTCAGCGAGCGGGGCTACTGAGAGCACGCCAAGGGCGATGCGGGGGCCCACACCCGAAATGGTAATGAGTTTCTCGAAGAAATCAAGCTCGTCAATGTTCGGGAATCCGTAGAGTTCGATCGTGTCTTCTTTGACGTTCGTATAGACGAAAAACGACACGTCCCCGGACGGATTGAGCTGTTCCAGCAGCTGCTGCGTCACATAGATCCGGTATCCGGTGTTCTCGCCCACAACAAGAATGATATATCTGTCCTTCTTTGCCAGAACTGAACCGCGTAAAAAGTTGAGCATTGTAAGGCTATTTAAGCACTAGTTGGTTAAAAAATCAACAAAAAAAAGCCGTCCGATCTCGTTGACTATTGGGGCATGCAAGATTAGTATTACACAACTACTATGCCGGCATCGCCATTTACTTTAGTTTCAAAATTTAAACCCACGGGAGACCCCGTACTATTCGCAGTGCCTCAAGTACGGGGCAGGCCAACCGTATGAATACATGACACACGATACTTTTCAGCTCATTTCGAAATTTAAACCTGCTGGTGATCAAGGACAGGCGATCCGGAAATTGGCCTCGGGTATTTCGCAGGGTTTCGAAAAACAGACCTTGAAGGGCGTGACCGGGTCGGGTAAGACGTTCACCATCGCGAATGTGATCGCGCAAGCCGGAAGACCGACGCTTTTGATATCGCACAACAAAACACTAGCGGCGCAGCTTGCGTCCGAGCTGCAGGATTTTTTTCCGAAGAATGCGGTGCACTATTTCGTATCGTACTACGATTACTACCAGCCTGAAGCGTACATCCCTACGACCGACACGCATATCGACAAGGAAACGCAAATTAACGAAGAGATAGACCGGCTCCGGCACGCGGCAACGCAGGCTGTGCTTACGCGGCGCGATGTCATCGTGGTCGCTTCGGTATCGTGCATCTATGGCCTGGGTTCACCGGTCGAGTATGCCAAGGTGACCATCGATCTGGAGAAGGGAAAGGAATATTCGATGCAGCAGTTGCTCAAACGTTTGCATCACGTGCAGTATGAACGCAATGATGTGAGCTTGGTGCGCGGCACGTACAGCGTGAAAGGTGAAGTGATGGAGATATTCCCTTCAGGAGAACTGGACATCTTTTACCGGCTCGAGTTCGATCATGCCCACCTTCATCGCATCAAACGCGTGCAGTATCTGACCCGCGACGTGCTCGACGCGGACGTGGAACGGCTATCGTTGTTCCCCGCGAAGCATTATGTCGCTCCAGAGGAGAATATGCCGGATATCATCGAACAGATCCGCAAGGACCTTGCCGAGCGAATTACCGTATTCAAAAAGGAAAACAAGCTTATCGAGGCGCAGCGTATCGAGGAGCGCGTGAATTTCGATCTGGAGATGATCCAGACCATGGGGTACTGTAGTGGTATCGAGAACTATTCGCGGTATTTCGACCGCCGACATGAAGGCGAGCCGCCGGCAACCTTGCTCGAGTATTTTCCAAAAGATTTTCTGCTGGTGGTCGACGAATCGCACATGACCTTGCCGCAGATCCGGGGCATGTACCACGGTGATCGGTCACGCAAGGAAGTGCTGGTCGACTATGGCTGGCGGTTGCCGGCGGCCATTGATAACAGGCCTCTCAACTGGGACGAATTCCTGGCGCGCACCGGTGTTACGTTATAC
>JACQKJ010000067.1 GCA_016204595.1 Candidatus Komeilibacteria bacterium
GTTCATATCAAACAGTTTGTCGTGCATTTCCCAGAATTTTCCCTGCTCCGAAGCGCATTCGGAAGCCTCAGCTGCTTTTTGCGCCTGCGGATGTATCGATCGCAGAGGGAAGTGACGGTACACCAGCCGCACCTTTCCTTGGTACTCCGCCAGTGCCTGAGTGACCGTGGGCCGGAAGCGAGCACAGAACGGACACTCGAAATCGCTGTATTCGATGAGCGTCACTTCTGCGTTGACGTCGCCCCGGATATGGTCGTCTTTGCTGACGGCGGCTATTTTGGTAGCGTCGCCTTCAGGACCGGAAGGCTGCGTTGGCTGATTAACCGTAGGCTGTGTGCCGCCCGGATTCGCCACGGCCCCTCCACTAGCGCCGCCAGACCTCTGACCGAGCATATACACGCCTCCAAGCACAACCACAAGCGCGATACCCGTGATCATGCCGAGGACGAACGTTCGCTTTTTTTCATTCATACCTTCGTTCATTGAATTAAATATGTTAGCAAATTAGAAGCCTTCCCAGGGGGCTGGGAGGGCGAGAGGAATACACGTACACTATCACAGTTGTTTTATAAATTCAATGGCCTTATCGAACAGCTGGTCAACCTCCGTAGTATACCCTGCCACGAAGTATTCCCCGTTCACAAAAAATGTCGGCGTACCCTGCACACCCAGAAGGCTCCCCAGCTGCACGTCTTCAGCGATCTGCTGACGGTATTTACCCGTCTTGAAACAGGCATTGAACTGCGAAAGGTTCAGGCCGAGTTTGCTTGCCACGGTGCGGTAGTACGCTTCGGCAAGCAGGTCCTGATGCGCAAAAAGTTCATCATGAAATTCCCAAAATTTCCCCTGCTCGAACGCGCACTGCGCCGCTTCGGCAGCTTCCTGCGCATTGGGATGGATCGTGCGCAGCGGAAAATCCTTATAGATAAACCGGATATCAGGGCCATAACGCACGATCATCTTTTTGATGAAGGGCTGTGCAGCATGGCAAAACGGACATTCAAAATCCTCGAATGCGACGATAGTAACCGGAGCTTCGACCGGCCCGATAGAGGGATCATTGCTGTTGTGCAGCAGATCAATCTTAGCGTCCTGCTTGAAATTCTGCACGAATTCTTCCGGGGTCACCTTACCTTCGAGGATCTCACGGTAATCGACAACCACCTGCGCGGTGAATACGAGCAGATACGCGACTATTACAGCGGAGCCTGCGATGAGCACACGTCCCCAACCGCGCTGATACCAGCGTTTCTTTCTGCTCGCGTATAGGCGTTCCTTGATGCGATCCTCTAATCCCGGCATAGTACCCCTCAGTATAGCAGACAGGCTGAAATCGGCTACCGAGAGGCTGTTTCAAAACGATGCACGAGCGCAAGCAGGGTAGCTTCCGACCAGGCAGGCGCCATAAACTGCAGCCCGACCGGAAGGCCATCGACCAGACCGGTCGGAAAAGCGACAGCAGGAATGCCGACGAGATTCGCCGCGGTCATGTACATATCCGAAAGATACATGGTGAGAGGGTCCGAGATCTTTTCGCCGATCTTGAAAGCAGGCGCCGGCGACGCGGGGCAGAGCAGCACGTCAGCTTTCTTAAATGCCGCGATGAAATCATCGCGCAATAACTGTCTCACTTGCATCGCTTTGTGATAATACGCATCGTAATAACCGGATGAGAGCGCGAATGTTCCCAGCATGATCCGGCGCCGGACCTCAGGGCCTAATGCTGATCTGTTATGCCGGTATGTGTCTTCGAGTGACCCTTCTATCTCAGCATGAAAACCGTAGCGCAAGCCGTCATAGCGGGCGAGATTGGCGCTTACCTCTGATGATGCGCAGATATAATACACTGACAGCGCGTACGGGAGCCGGGGGATGCTCACATCAACAAATTCGATCTCGGAGTTTCGGCCATACACTTCCTGCGCATCCTGCAGTAATTTCTCGACCAGCGGATTTGCGTCCTGCAGGTACTCGCGCGGAACACCGATGCGTAATTTCGGCAACTCCCTACTGATCATGTCTGCATAAGAAGGTACCGGCTCCCGACCAGACGTTGCATCATGCAGGTCATGACCAGCCATAGCATTGAGGAGCAACGCGGCATCGGCTGCTGTGCGCGAAAAAATCCCGACATGGTCAAGCGATGATGCCATAGCAATGAGCCCATAACGCGAGATGCGACCGTATGTCGGCTTCAAACCCACTACTCCGCAAAATGAGGCCGGCAACCGGACCGAACCTCCGGTATCCGTGCCCAAAGCAACCGGCGCAAGCCCTGATGCAACCGCAACCGCGCTTCCGCCGGATGAACCGCCTGAGACGCGTGTGTCATCGTATGGATTTTTCACCGGGCCGAAAGCAGAGTTCTCATTTGATGAACCCATGGCAAATTCGTCGCAGTTCGTTTTGCCGAGGAGCACCATACCGGTATCGAGAAGACGTTGCACAGCCGTCGCCGTATATGAGGGGACGTACTCAGCGAGCATTTTGGATCCTGCGGTCGTTTTGAGGCCGCGAGTCGCCAATACATCCTTGATGGCAACGGGTATACCTGCGAGCGGACCTGCCTGGCCCGAAGCCAGGAGCTCATCAGCCGCACGGGCCTGGGTGGACGCCGTTTCGTTCACGGTAATGAACGCATTGTTCGTATCGCGCTTGATCTCGTTCAGATAGTGTCCGGTGAGCTCAACAGCGGAAAAACGGCGGGACCTGAGTCCTTCGGCAAGTTCCGCGATCGTAGCCTTCTCAGGAATCAGGGTGGTCATGTTTCGCACGGTCAGAAAATACGCCCTTGGTCACGAGCATGCCGTCCTTAAAAGACCCCTCAGCAATGAGCGACTCGCGGCCGTCAAAAATAACTCCCGCATCTTCGCGAAGCTTGGCAAGAGGCTCGCCAGCGGTTTCGTATGAAGCAACGCCCTCGGTCGTGACCTCGGATAGCCGGTCAATATACCCGATGATACTCGAAAGCTCGCGCGTTGAACGCTCACGTTCCGCATCCGTAAGATCAAGACGGGCGAGTTTCGCTATTTTTTCTACTTCTGCAGGGGTTATCGCGTGTGCCATAGCCGTACTCTACTCTAGGATCGCTTTCCCAGCAACTTCATAAGCTCAGTGTATGAAAGGACGCGAACGCCGAGCGAATGGGCTTTCGCAAGCTTGGAGCCAGGCTCCTGTCCTGCCACCACAAAGTCCGTCTTACTGCTGACACTTCCCGAAACAGTACCTCCGGCAGTGCGGATACGGTCTGCGATCGCTTCACGTGTTTCCGGCATTGTCCCGGTGATCACGAATGTCTTGCCGGTCAGCTGCGTGCGCGCCGCTGCCGCGACAGGCACAGGGCGGATACCGCGAGTCTTCAGGTCAGCAAGCAGTTTTCGATTCTTATCGCGAGCGAACCAATCCGCAACGCTTCGCGCGACAATAGGGCCGATCTCATGAATGACTTCCAGCTCTTCAGCTGACGCCCGCGAAAGTTCCTCGATGGTTCGATAGCGCCGTGCTAATACCAGCGCAGTACCCTCCCCCACATGCCGGATGCCCAGGCTGTACATGAATTTCGGCAGCGTGATATGTTTGGAAGTCTTGATGGCTTCAAGCAGATTTTCGGCTGATTTTTCAGCGAACCGCTCGAGCGGCGCCAGATCTTCACGAGTAAGCGAAAAGAAATCGGCCGGCGTGCGCACCAACCCGGCGCGCATCAACTGTTCGACAATCTTATCTCCCAATCCGTCGATATCGAAGCCTTTCTTGCTGACAAAATGAATGAGCGAGCCGACCTCCTGTGCAAAACAAGCTTTGTTCGTGCAGTAGTGCGCGACCTCTCCTGCAGGGCGCACCACAGGAGAACCGCAGATCGGACATTTTTTCGGAAAATGAAACGGTTTTTCTTTTCCGGTCCGCAGTGCGATCAACACCTGCACCACATCGGGAATGATATCACCGGCCTTCTGCACGATGACCGTGTCGCCGACGCGGATATCCAGGCGTTTGATCTCATCTTCATTATGCAGAGTGGCTCGCGAAACAGTGGTACCTGCGAGGCGCACCGGCGCCAACACTGCAACCGGGGTCAGGGCTCCGGTGCGCCCCACCTGCACGATAATATCCTCCACACGCGTTGTCGCCTGCTCAGCGGCGAATTTGTACGCGATCATCCAGCGGTCCGATTTGCCTACACTGCCGAGCGCGCGTTCATCTGCAATGGTATTGACCACAATGACAGCGCCGTCAGTGTTATAGGGGAGCTGCTGACGTTTTGACTCCCACTTTTTGAGATACGCTGCCGCTCCGGCTACATTCTTCACTTCCTCATTATACCGGCTCGTCTTGAAGCCAAGCTGCGCCGCAAGTTCATGTGCCTGTGCGTGCGTTCTCTGGCCCAGATCGGTTATCAGATCGAAAATAACACAATCCAATTTGCGTTCGGCCGCGAGTTTCGGATCAAGCTGCCGGATGGACCCGGCCGCCGCGTTTCTCGGGTTCGCAAAGAGAGGAAGCTTTTTTTTCGCTCGCGATCGATTGAACTCATTAAATGCTTTTTTCGGCATTACAACCTCGCCGCGAACCTCTATGATCTTCGGCGGCCTTTTGATGTGTGACAGATCAAGACGGAGCGGAATGCTCTCTATCGTTCTCAAATTCTGCGTCACGTCCTCCCCTACTCTGCCGTCGCCCCGCGTAGCGCCGCGGATGAGCAATCCGTTCTCATACGTGAGGACGATGGAGAGCCCGTCGAACTTGAGCTCGCAGTAATAACCTGGTATCTTCCTATGAAGTAGCTTCTCATTGCGCTCCTGCCAATCGGCTATCTCACCGTGCGAAAAAGCGTCCTCAAGAGACAGGACGGGCTTGGAGTGGGTCACTTTCGTGTAGCCTTTGAGGGGCTTCCCGCCGACGCGCTGTGACGGCGAATCGGGCGTGAGCAGATCCGGGAATTGCCGTTCAAGCTGCACCAACTCATGCTTCAGGCTGTCGAGCGCGGCGTCAGAGATCTCCTGGCTATCCAAAACATGATAGAGATAGCGATGATGGTCTATCTCTTTGCGGAGTTTCTCAATCCGGCGTGATGCATCCTGTTTCGTCATATACTTTGACAGGTACACGATGCCGTACAACCCAATGGGCACGTGCCGTTCGCGGAACCGTCGCATAATTCTACAACGCCCAAACTATTCGATGGGTTATTGTTCACGATATTGTCGCCGCAGACCGTGAGGATGCATCCGGTCGTGCATTCGTCATTATTGACGTCATTGCCGCTATGGCTCGTTCGGTCGCCGTCATCGCAGGTTTCCTGACGTGAACTGAGAGACCCGTTATTATTGAAATCTCCGAAATCAATGACGCCATCGCCGCAATACGGAACCTCACAGCCGGTACGGCACGAAAGCGGCACGGTATCGCTGTTCGCGGCTCCTCCATCGCATTCTTCGTTGCCGTTATTGACGCCGTCACCGAAACCATTGGGCGTCTGTATGGTGCCGTCACCGCAGAACGTATAACCATTACACTGGCTGTTGCATGAGTTGGCATCCGTCTGTGTGATTTGCGTCGTATTCGTATATACCTCCGGTGGCACAGCCAACGGTACAGCTTCAGAGCAAAACGCTTTCGTCTCAGCCGCATCGATGGTATCGCTGCTCGTGTTGGCAAGCGTGCATGTTGCCGGGGAAGTGCAATCAGCATCAGAGCTGCACCGAAACGGTGAGGCGGGAAGCGATGGGCTATCTGAACAAAATCCGCAAAGTGACGTGTAGACCTGCCCCGTCTCGCTCTTCGCGTCCTTGATTAGGCTCTCTTCTGAAAATACGACAAATCCGAATAAACCGGAGAGCGTGTCCTTCCACAGCGTACGCGCGGTAATTTTCGACTGCGATTCGCGATACGTTCCGGTCGCCTGAATCTCGACCTGCGAAGGGATGTTGGTCGAAGGGGTCGAAGCGGTCATGGTGAATTTTTTGACGCTCGTATCGAGA
Source organism: Candidatus Komeilibacteria bacterium (assembly GCA_016204595.1). GTDB lineage: Bacteria > Patescibacteriota > Patescibacteriia > UBA1558 > 2-01-FULL-52-15 > JACQKJ01. The sequence goes on from JACQKJ010000067.1 coordinate 5,979, forward strand.
GATCTGAAGGTAAAACGGTAAAATTTTGCCGGGTCAAGCCCGCTGATGGAGGCCTCAGGAGTACAGGTGTATCCGTACGGGGTCTGGTCCCCGCAGCCGCAGACATTAATCCTGGTGATGGGCACGCCGATGGTGACGTTCTGAATATCGACCGTCGTATACGTTGTTTCCAGGCGCGCGCTGCCGCTGCAGTCTTCCACGAACCAATCAATATCAACTCCGCTGATGCCGGTGCTCTGACCGCCCTGGCCTTCCTTCGTTGGATCGTAAATATCTGCCGTTATGATGGAGTTCTGCGGCACGTCATACGTCGTAAAATCAGGAGCAGAGATCAATACGCTGTTATATTCATACGTTCGTTCAGGATCATCGGTAGGGTCGGTGCAGGATCCCACCCCGTCATCCTCTGCGGCGCACTGATCGGTCAATGCATTGAGGCTCGTGAACAGGCCGGGCACCTCAGCTTGTTTGGCAAGCTTGAGCTTCCAGAGCGCCTGCTCAATGCCGCTTTCTGCGACATAGTGGCTCACGACGCCATTGTCCGTGAATCGCGCGCTCTTGATCTCGTTCAGGAGGATCAAGCTCAAATAAATGGCGGCAAGCGCAATAACTCCAAGCACCGCCAGAGCGATGAGCAGAAGCGCTCCATCCTGATCAGTAATCCGCGATTTTGACGATGTGGTGGTCATAGTCAGAAACTGTAGACGCGTGACGAAGCGGCTGTTTGCAGATCATAGCGCTGCATGGCGCGGCCGGTTCCCGCTTCGATAGACATCACCATGGTCGTGATAGGCTGAAACACCTGGCTTGAACCCTGGTTGGCATTGTGGGGGTTTGACGTGGGATAGGTATGGAATTCAAACTTGGTGATCCGAAGGGTTGAGGGATTCATGTCGACCCATTGATTTGCCAACGTACATGGAGCATCATCATAATCGACGCATGATTGCACTACGCCGGATCCTGAAAAATTATTGAACCGGAAATGCACGGAACGGCCATCGAGCGACTTGAGACAGAGATAGGCATGGTTCGTAACGGGGTTCGCGGCGGTACATGCATAGTCGATCGCGTTGATGCGGATCTCCCGCGTGACCGCTTCCAGGATAAATCCTCCTTCGTTCAGAAGCCGCTGTGCCGTGGTGGCGCGCGACTGCGCCGCGGTGAATCCGATGAAGATCGCCCCGATGGTGACAAATGCCAGCGCAAAAATGGAAACAGTGATAAGCATTTCCACCAGTGTATACCCAGCATTGCGCTGCAGCATGTGTGTATGTCTCCGTGTCATATCCTAAATACTTTGCCAATTATATAAACGTTCTTTCAGCTGAACTTCCAATATTTTCGAGCCTCTTTGCCAAACCACATTCGAAATTACCAACACCCCGACCTTGTCACCTTTTTCGGTAAGCACACCACCAGTCAATTCACTACCGCAGTTCATGTTCAGGTCGTCGTCGACCAGCACTTTGCCGGTCGATGAGTTGTAGCAGATCGGTTTCAGGCCGATCCGCCGATAAAACGGGGTTTCACCGCCTGCTGCGACGATCTGATAGTAGACCGAGTTTTGTATGCGTACCCTGCAGACCGGCTGCGTGCCGTCCAAACATGCGAAAACATCTTTGATAGGTAAGGCTGAGGGGACTTTCTCAAGAGTATAGGCATACGAGTCGGTCGAAAAGGTGTTGCTCACCAATTTGACGTCAAAGTAGTTCCCACAACCGTCCGTGTCGCATGTTGCCGAGTTATAGGCAGGCCAGCTATCAAAAAAATCATCCCACGCGTAAAACTGCGTCCCATCGGCTGAATCCTTGTCGAAGTTCGCCTCACGGCGAAGCCAGTTGCTGTCGCGTATATTACGCATGACCTCAAGCCCTTCGCGCGCAAGGTTGGTCGCGATGATCCGGTCGCTGTTGTTCTGCGCCGCGATGAGATTGGAGTAGGCAAGGGTCAAGCCGACAATAAGCGCGGTACTGATAATCGCAAGCGCAATAACCCCCTCGATAAGGGTGAACCCCGTTAGAGATAGGAAGCGCTTCAATCGGTTTTTTAAATACTGTTTTCCTGGACCTGATTTCAGATATCGTTCCCTTTGCTGGGCATCAACCTTATTCAGACACGCCTCGTAGTAGACCAGGGTGAAAGGCCCTCTCCCCTTCGTGGAAAAGACCTTACCGTTGTTGTGTTCGGTCAAGCGCTTCCGTAGATCCACCGTAAAGCCGGTATACCATGTACCGTCTTTTCTGCTCTGAAGTACATAGGTGTAATACATAGGTTTATATCTCTAACGGGGTGAACCCGCTGCGATCCTGATGATCTTTTTTTCGTCCGATCCCCATATCAACAGGGTATTAATTGGTCGGCGATTCCCGGAATGGTCGTTGCTGAGGTTATCGTAACGACTCCTTTTTGGTTCCGCGTCTGCGACGTGCAACCGCCGACCGAAATCAGATACAACAAATGGCTTGACCCGGTGATCGGCGTGCCCCAAGTACCGATATCTTTGTCATACACGGTGACCGCTGATCCTTTGAAAATAATATCCACCTCGTTGATCGGAAGCGTCAGATCCGTTTCGCGCTGTCGCTCCATCGTCAGGCTCGCGGGCAATTTATACTCAGTAATAAACTCGCCTCCGCTCTTCCCCCCATCATATAATGATCCTCCGTCAGGATTGGAAAAATCGGCGAACAAAATATAATTCGTTCTATTGCTCACTCCCGTGCACGTGCCAGGCGTTTTGCAGTCCGCATCCAGAGAACACGATAGATTGCTGTTATTGCTGCATACCGCATAATTCGTGTCAATATGTATCCCGTACCCGCCCGGCGGATACAGATCAGCGCTCGCACTGCATGTTTGCGAACTGCAATCGCTGTCTTGAACGCACGGTATCGGAATGCCGCCACCGGTGCATATATTCGTATGCTGCACGATGCCGTTGAAATCCCGGACCCGCACGTTGCGCAGCACAGACGACAGGCGCTGGGTTTCTGATTTGAGCGTATCGAAATTCTTGCCGAACGAATATGACCCCACGAAGATCGAGACCATGATCGTAATGATGGCGATCGTGACGAGCATCTCGACCAGCGTATACCCGCGCTGCAGTAGACGTTTCATAGCCCGAGTTTTCCCAAGTACCAGGTGATAAGCTCTTGCCCCCAGAACAGGGAAACGAACGTAGCTGCAGTGAGAAACGTGCCGAACGGTACTTTGCTTTGCAGGGTTTTTTTGCCGAACGCGATAAGCCCCACGCCGATGATACTGCCTGCGACATACGAAATAAAAAGAGCGGCGAGCACCACAGGCCAGCCAAGCATCACGCCCATGAGAAAGCCAAGCCGTATGTCTCCCCCGCCGATCCACCGGCCGCGAGACAGCACAAACTGCGCGGCAAAAAAACCGGCAGTAACGCTTCCGGCAATGAGCATTGAGGACCACGATACTCCCAGAAGCAGGTTACCGATGAATGTCACGATGGCCGATAGCAGGATCACGCTGTCAAGGATCAGATAATGCATGAGGTCGTACGCGAAAATAAGAATCAGAAACCCGGTATAGACCATATAGAGCCCTGCGCGCAGGCCGAATGACTGTCCAAAATATACATAGACCGCAATGAACGCGAAGCCTGTCACCGCCTCAATGACCGGATACTGAAGCGAAATGGGAACTTTGCAGTGCCTGCATTTCCCGTGCAGGAACAGATAACTCAAAAGCGGGATAAGATCGCGCGGAGCAAGCACATGGCGGCAGGCCGGGCAATACGATCTACCGCGAAACGCGGAATCATTGACCGAAAGCCGATACAAAACAGCATTAAGAAAGCTCCCCACGATCAACCCGAACAACGCTATAAGCGCGATATCCATACGCACAGTATATCAGGTTAGAACGCCACTTTAAAGCGAAATACAACGCTATGATCTGCCGCAGGAGACCGTATAGTCCGTACGCACAGTGCAATGCACGCCATGCAACCCTTCCGATGGCCAGGTATTGGACAGGCGAAAACGAATGACATATCCCTCCTCAGTACCCTGATACGTGACCGCATAGAAACTTTTGAATATACCGCGGAAATACGGATGCGAGCCATCAGCGAACCCATTCTCCGTCAAGACCGTATCGCTCTTCAAATTGAGATTTCCTGCCGGGTACCGCAAGTAATCAGTATAATATGATTCAAGCGCGTATGAAAGTGACCGTGCTTGAGATACCAGACGTATGTCCCTGAGCTTACTGCGAGCCTGCACATTAAAGAGTATACCGACAAAAATAACCATGACAGCGATGAGGAGCGCGTACAACCGGATGCGTTGTAAGGTCGTGAGCATAGATGTAGTATAGCATAGGAAATAGGTTAATAAGTAGTAGGAAGTCAGTTAATGAAAGCGGATAGGGGGGAATTGATCATATATAGAAAAAAGCGGGTGAGGAAGCGCACGTGCCGGATTTCTGATTTCCCATTTCTCTAACTGACTTCCGACTGCCTATTATCTACACCCCTACTTCTAGACACCCCCAAAACCCTATGTTACCATCAGTCCATTAATTACTGGCTTAATAAAAATGTGCGGAATCGCCGGATTCGCCGGATCTGGAAATCAGGATACGCTCGCTCGCATGGTCGCTGCGGTCAGACATCGCGGGCCGGATGACCAGGGCTTTTTTCTTGATAACCAAGTTGGTTTGGGTTTTGCTCGATTAAGCATCATTGACCTGTCACCCACCGGCCACCAGCCCATGACATCGGCCGACGGCAACGCAACCATCATTTTCAACGGTGAGATATACAATTATCGCGAGTTGAAGTCTGAACTTCTGCAAAAAAATTCGTATCCCTTCCGCGGCACCAGCGACACAGAGGTGCTGCTAGCGCTCTATCAGATCTATGGAATTGATTTTCTCAAAAAAATCAACGGCATGTTCGCACTCGCTTTGTATGACAAGCGGAACGGTTCGCTGTTCCTTACCCGCGACCGCATGGGCAAAAAACCTCTCTACTACACGGTCATCGGTGGAACGCTCATCTTCGGTTCTGAACCGAAAGCTCTGCTGCAGCATCCTGCCTGCGTACGCAAACTGAACCTTACAGCGCTGAACGACTATCTGCACTATGAATACGTCCCGACGCCATACTCCATCTTTGAAGGGATCAGTAAGCTGGAACCTGCGCACTCCGCGCTCTGGCAGCAGGGAAAACTCACAACGCATCCCTTCTGGAGCATGGATTTCACGGAAAAACGGATAGCAGAGGCAGACGCTTTGAAAAAACTTGATGCAGAACTGCAGCGGAGCGTTGCACAGCGCCTAGTCGCTGACGTGCCGCTCGGCATATTCCTGAGCGGAGGGCTCGATAGTTCAACTATTGCCTATTACGCGCAAAAAGCATCCACGCAAAAGATAAAAACCTATTCGATCGGGTTCAAAGAATCCTCATTCGATGAGTCTGCGTTCGCGCGCATGGTCGCAGAGCATCTTGGCACCGATCATCATGAGCAGATTCTTTCCGCCAAAGATTCGCTGGAGCTTATACCGCATATTGCTGATCTTCTGGATGAACCCATGGCCGACCCTTCGATAATACCCACTTACTTATTGTCAAAATTCACCCGCGAACACGTGACCGTAGCCTTGGGCGGTGACGGCGGCGACGAGCTCTTTGCCGGGTACCCCACCTTTCAGGCATTCAAGCTGGCTCACTGGTACCGAAAGCTCCCCGAAACCCTGCGACGCCTCCTGCTTGAGCCTGCCCTATCCCTCATTCCCGCATCAGAACGCGATATGAGCCTGGGGTTTCTTGTCCGCCGATTCATTGCAGGAAC
>JACQKJ010000069.1 GCA_016204595.1 Candidatus Komeilibacteria bacterium
ATTCAACGTCCAAAATGTTAAGCTGGGCTTATGAAAATTATAAGCTCCCCTATTTCCATTGCCGAATTGAGAGGTATCGCGCAGGAAAGCTTCGGGGACATGGTAAAAGCCGTTGCTGATATTGAGAAAAAGATAATGGTGATTGGCGGTGAATTACACGCCGATGGAGAGGCGTTTTTGTTAGACAAAGGAAGCAAGCAAAACAATCTTTGGGGCATCAATATATACCCCGATCAGCCGCGCGATGCATGGATCGAATTTGACTCCATGATCAATATACGGCCAAGCCAGAATAATCGGTCTCGGACTGTTGAGGATAGGCGCATACGCGAACAGATAACCTCAATCGTCAACGATTTAATTAATTGATACGTATGCAACACCAGGATTTAGCAGGGGGTCGGTGGTCCAAGCTCTCGCTTGCAGAGCAGCTTGGCAATATCGGCAGCGAATATGAACGGGCAAAAAAATGGCGCGAACAAAAAGATCCCCGATTTCAAAACGCCTTTGATCGTTTTCTGGAGTTGTTGGATCTGACGAGTACCTCAAAAAATCTAGCGCTCGCCCGCAGGCGTGAACTGTTACGCCTGCGTGAAGTTGCATGCGCAGAGCTGACGCAAGCTGCGGATCATTCAGCAGGACTTTCAAGCTATTTTTACCATTTCGCTTTACTCGCCCGGAAAACGACATAGCCGCCCTCCGCCCGAGACGGACAGGCATCCGCCTACGCTTCCAACTTCGCTAAAGCTTCGTTGGACCTTCGGAAGGCTTCGGCGGGCTTTCAGTCCTCCTTCCCACGCACGTGATGCGGGTTCGGAGGGACACGTCACAATGACCCTTCTCTAAAAGACGGGTTTTGCGTTTATCAGGCAGAACGAAATGAATGAGCCGTTTTTTCGTATTCCCCGCTTTGACAAGATTTTTTTTTGTCTATATCATAACCCCAATCCCATTTTCATCAGCAGTGTTTTTTCAGCCGATGATCGGTTGAAAGGGACTGCTCAAATCACGAGGAGGAGTTACGTGATGGTACTGCGAAGGGGAGGTCGCTGCATAGTTCTTTTCATCGTCCTTGCCGTCGCGGCCGTGTTCACGGTCGGGATGGCATTCGCCTCGGATGAGGCGAAAGGACACCGGGCTCCTGGTCAGTTCGACTTGGAGCAGGCTCGCGCCGAGCGTCAGATGCTGCACGACAGGCTCTCGAGGGAGATGCCGGTCGGAACCAGTGAGCAACGCGTTCGTGTGGTCGTGAGCGACGAGGAGCGCGCGCAGATCGCTGACTCAGACGAGTGGCGGCTCCGCGTCGGCATCGTCAAAACCCTCGGCGTACCGCCGATCATTTTCGATGCAAGCCCAGCGGGCATCCACGGCAGTCACGGATCTCGTACGGTCGGCGTCACCGACGGCAGTGTCTGGGCGGTAACGCTCGAGTCACCGGGAGCAACCGCCGTGCGGTTGCACTTCACGGACTTTGACCTCGCTCCCGGTGCGAAACTGTATCTGCACACGGAACGAGGGGAGGCTTTCGGTCCTTACACCAATCGCGGCCCTCTCGGCACCGGAGAATTCTGGTCTCACACGATAGCCGGTGACACCGTAACGGTGCAGACCAGCAATTCCGGCAGAGGACGTTCCTGGTTCACGATTCCGGACATCGGATACATGGATCTCACCAAAGTCCACGGTAATCCGACACCGGATCCCCAGACCGGAGAGCAGCTCTGTTCGTTCAACGCGAACTGCGTCGAGAACGCAAACTGCAACTCGATTCCTCCGGCGATCCAGAGCGCTCGCGATGCGATGGCACACATGGAGTTCGTCTCCGGAGCGTTCCTGTACTACTGTAGCGGGGGATTGCTCGCCGACACGGATTCGTCGAGTCAGATCCCTTATTTCCTGACCGCCAACCACTGCCTCAGCAGCAACAAGGTAGCGTCAAGTTTGCAGGCGTTCTTCCAGTATGAAGTCGCCTGTAACGGCACGTGTCCAACGTTGTACTTCTACAACCAGGAGCCTCCTCCGTACCCACGGACCCTAGGTGCCACGGTCAAGTCGAGCAATTCAGGAGGCGACTATACGCTCCTGCAACTCTCGGAAGCGGCCCCATCAGGGAGTTTCTTCCTGGGATGGACCTCGACTCCTGTTGCCAACAGCAATGGGACGGCACTCTACCGCATCAGCCACCCGGGCGGCGCTCCGCAGGCCTACTCGACGCATTCCGTCGACACGAGCGCGCCCACGTGCTCCAGCTGGCCTCGTGGGGAGCGGATCTACAGCCGCGATACGCTCGGCGCGACCGAAGGCGGTAGTAGCGGATCACCGGTGCTGAATTCATCCGGCCAGGCGGTCGGTCAGCTCTCCGGAGCATGCGGCTTCAACGTCAACGACGTCTGCGACTCGACGGCCAACGCTACGGTCGACGGCGCGCTTGCGTACTACTGGAGCTCGGTTGCTCCATTCCTGGATCCTGCCGGTGGTTGCACCGTCACGGAGAACCCCGAGGTTTCTTGCTCGGACGGCGTGGACAACGACTGCGACGGAGCCACGGACAGCAACGACTCGGACTGCTTCGGCGGTAGCTGCACGCCTGCAGGACAGCTATGCACGGCGAACTCCGAGTGCTGTTCGAACTCGTGCAAGGGCAAACCCGGGGCCAAGAAGTGCAAGTAGCACATTGAACTGCCCATTCAAATAGGGCACAATCCCCACCTTCGTGTCCGCCAACTGGCGGATGCGGAGGTGGGGAAATTTTTTTAAAAAAAGACCAGACCCCCTGTGTCTTACCACAGGGGGTCTTTAGCGATGCCGGAGTTTTGGCGGACCAAGAGCAAGGGCACAGTAGAACACGCCTCCTCCGTTACCCAGTTGCATGACGAGAATGCGATCAAAGCGACGGTTACGGTTATTCCCCAAGGGGAAGAGTATCACCGGGCTTCTGGAGCGAGGAACGAAGATAGCGCGATTGCCATCAGCCGTTTGGAAGCTTGCATTCACGCTTGGCTCATCGCCGAGATAGGATTTGTTGAATTTGATCTCGCCGTCACGCCCGTACGACTTAAACGCAGCGATCCCCCAATATGCGAAGACCACCCACTTATACCCTTTCCACGCTTTGACGTCTTGCGCATCGATGAGGTACTTCTGCTCTGTTTCGTACTCAGGCAGAAACATGCTGGAATCGGCGCTGAAATCGATCGAGGTCTCGGCAATTTGGAGCAGAGATGGTTTTGTACCGTGATCCGGCTCTCCATCCGCGGCAGCCGCCAGAGACAGGGTCGCAACAACTGACAGCACTATCGCTATGCATATTTGCACGATTATCCTCCCTGTAAATGTTCGTGAATGTCCGTAGTATATATGACATGGCAGGATTAGCAAGACCCCTGTACGCTTCTTTGACAAGCATACGCTCCTCCGCTACAGTAAACCTCTCATATGTTCTTCGACAATAACACCTGACACTATCCGTCAACAAATGAGGGGGTCACTCAATATATGGAATAGCTGGCTGTTACAACGTTCAGGATGCGATGCGCACCACAAAAAAAGGACGCTCATCGCGTCCAAATAGTGTGCGATTCTTGGAAACCTACTCTATTGCGTCCTGATCGTAAACGCGTTGACCGGTTTTCCTGCATGAATAAATAATCTCACCGTTTTCAGCGACCTGTGTATAGGTGATCTCTCCCGGATGATGCGTACATTCCAGGTCAGGAACGTTCTCCATGGTCATCTGCTCTTGCCAACGGGCATCGCCCGGCTGCGGCATACCTGACCTGTCCAAAGGAATTGACGGCGGCTCTTCAAAATGATTTTTTGCCATATCTCCAGCATACCACAGGGATAGCGCCGGTCAACGCTCCCTGCAACCTCACTCTTGTGCTATACTCTTTAACGAATGCCAGCAAAAGGATTTACCATAAAAAAAGACAACGAATTGATCCGCGAGTATGAGAAATGGACTTTGGTCCGAAAATCACTCGGACTTCGCTCGTTTGGCATGAATATGGTAGACCTCAAGCCCGGTGAACGCATCCCGGAACATACCGAAACAGATCGAGATCAGGAGGAGGTGTTTATCGTATTGAAGGGAACTGCAACAATGGTGATTGACGATACGGAATATGATGCTCCTGAAGGAACGTTCATTCGACTCGATCCTGCTCCCAGACGGTATGCAATCAACAAAGGAAACAGCGACGTACGACTGCTCATCGTCTCCGCGCCAACAACGAGCGGCTATCAGTCCATGGATTGGGCGTAAGGGCAGCTCCGGCCAGGAAATTGCGCAGACCTGTTCGACAAAACCGCCCCTCAGCATGGTCGGGGCGGTTTTGAAATCCTGAAAAGTCGATTATTCTTGTGCCGTCGTTATATCGTCTGGCGAAAGCGTACCGACATCAATAGTATTCAGATCCTGGTCTTTGATACCAAGAGATAGCCGGCGCATAATTTGATATGCGCTAACGCCGTCTTTCAGATAATAACGCTTTCCATTCACCGGATTAATGTACCAAGCCTCGCCGCGAGACTGGGTTTGCAATACGATACGTCCTTTCAGCCTGTTCACCAGGGATTGACTGATTCGAACCGCGCCGTTACCGAGAGGATTGAAATTATTCAATACCTCTTCTCCGTCCTTAAACCCATCCTGATCCGAATCGACAACCGCCGGGTCTGTTCCGAGTTGTTGTTCGAGGGCATCCGGAACGCCATCAGCATCGGTATCCACCGGATCGATAGCGGTATCCGCAGCCACAGGGATTTGATTCAAGTCATCATTGGTAATGCCGAGGCCAAACACCTGCAGTGCCTGATATGCAGATGCACCGTCCTTTAAGTAGAATTTCTTAGCGGTAGCAGGGTCTACATACCACGCCTCTCCCTTATTCTCGACCTGCAGTAAAATCCGCCCCTTAACTCGATCGGTCAATTTTTCATCAATCTTCTCGAGCTTATCCTTGGCACGAGCGACAACCTCTTTTTCAAGATCCGACAATTTAAGCTCTAGACGTCTGATGCGCTCATGTAATTTCCGGATTAACGCATCCTGTTCGGTAGTAAGCGTCTGCGGCTCATTGACCAAACCAGGAACGTTCCGAGGCTCATCTACAACTCCACCGGAGAATGGTATAACAGCAGTAGATTTGCAATCGCCTGTTTCGGTTTTGATAAAATCACCCGAATGCTGCTTATGACCGTACTCCCAGCCATCTCGTGAGATGCTCAATTCAGAATACTCTTTAGTCCCGCTGTTACGATGACAGATAGTAATTTTTTCCAAAATGGGGGGCGTCGAAGTAGGCGTTGTGGTGGTGGTTGTACAGCTGCCATCAGTGCAGTCCGTAGGCTTAGAGATAAAACCCGACGTAGGCGATGCATCTGAGGTTCCCGTCGTATTCGACGAATCACCCTCAAGATCTGAAACCCTTTGCTCTGGTGGGTTGTTCATGAAAATCGCGGCACCTACCGTATAGCCTGCGACATGCGGCTTAACTATAACATGCGCTGTCGGCATGTTCGTCATATATGAATACGAAAAATGCGGAGTTCCAAATGGAAGTGTTTTAGTACCTATTTCGCTTGCCTGAAGATCTATCGTGACGACACTCAGGAAAAATAAAAGAACCGTCGCGACTGCGAGCAGTTTAGAAAAATCTTGCTTTTTCATTTTTTTTGTTTTTATTTTTAGCTAATTTTAGCTTAAACC
>JACQKJ010000073.1 GCA_016204595.1 Candidatus Komeilibacteria bacterium
CCATGGAGGAGAAGTATGATTTGAGAAGTCAGATGACGAGAGCATGTAAAGCCCCACCGGCACTGATCGCCGAAGGGTTTGCTCGGAGATATCAGCCACGAGGATGGAAAAAGTACATAGACGAATACATGGGAGAGTCATATGAGATGATCAATCATTTATCGGTATGCGTCGACGTATACGGAAATTATGTAAATGTGGAGGTGTGTCGATCTCTCATCGAAAGATATGATATCGTGTGTCGGCGGTTGTATAAACTGCGAGAAGCGTGGAAGAATTACCACAATGGATAACTAGTTTCTTATTTCTGATATCCTAACTGACCTCAGTCTCCCGACAACCGCTTTTATTAACTAATTTCCAACTGTTCGCATAATTATTTTCATGTTACTATGTATTTCATGAAACGTTTTTGGGTATTCATAGCTATCGTCATTCTCGGAGGGGTTGTTTTTTTTGAACGGACTGCGATACGCGATCTCGTTTCTTCTGTTTCGAAAGAACCATTGCCGATCGCGGTAACGTATCGAGAAGCATCCGGACAGCCGACATCAACGGTCAAGGACGTGGTGGATGTACAAAGGCCCGCACCGCAGACCGCGCCAGCTCCGACGGCAAATACGAATAAGCCGTTGGTGACAGTCACCAACAAAGCGCTCAACCTTGCGGTACCATTTCAATCACAAGCTCCATTTGGTGACTGGTCAGAGCCGTATGAGAATGGATGCGAAGAGGCCTCGATTATCATGGTTGACTATTATCTTCGGGCGGCTTCGCTTTCCAATCAACAGATGAAGGATGCGATCGATGCACAAGTCGCCTGGCAGGTTCAAAACTGGAATGGTCATGAAGATCTATCGATCGAGAAAGTTGTCGAGCTTGCTAAAGCGTTTTATCCTGATTATACGATGCAGATTTTACCGAACCTGACGCCCGAGACGATCAAGCAACAGCTGGTGCTGGGAAGGCCGGTGATCGCGCCATCGGCCGGCCGCGAGCTTGGCAATCCGAATTTTAGAGGCCAAGGGCCTCTTTACCATATGCTCGTTGTGAAAGGGTACACGGCTGACGGAAAATTCATCACCAACGATCCAGGAACGCGCAACGGCGCCGACTATGTGTATACGTCGTCGGTCTTGATGAACGCGATCAATGATTGGGGAAAAACTGGTTTGAGCGGGGAGAAGACAGGGTTGGTGATGTATAAGTGACCACGCCACCTAAAATTCTAGAAATGGTCATCCCGAGCGTAATTGAGTCCCCGCCCAAGGCGGGTGCGCCTAGGGCGCAGAGGGATCCCCATGAGCTATCAACATGCTTGTTTACCTCTCAACGGGATTGCCACGTCGTCGTGCCTCCTCCTCGCAATGACGGAAATTAAAATAGCTCGGTCGAGATGACGATAAAACAAAAAACGGGGCGCGCGCTCCGTTTTTTTAAAGTTACATTTTGCCTTTGAGCGAATCCTTCAAATTCTTGCCTGCCTTGAATTTCGGGACCGTGACCGCGGGGATCTGAATGCGTTCCTCGGGGTTCTGCGGGTTCACGCCCATGCGGGCAGAACGCTGCCTGGCAGAGAACGAGCCGAATCCGGCAAGGGTTACTTCTTCGCCTTTTTTCAGATTCTCGATGACCGTTGTTTCAAATGTTTCGATGACCGTTTCCACGTCCTTCTTGGGGATCGAAGTTTTGCCGGCAATGGTCTCTATGAGAGTGGCTTTGTTCATATGTTTCCTTTCCCCAGAAGGGTTTAGTTAATGGTTAGGTATTCCTGTACCTGCTTTATCATTGTACAATGTCCAGTTTTCGGGTCAAGTTCGCAATAAATAGCGTTGAGCCAGGATGGGCCTGATTCCGGATACTCAAAAGTTTTCTTGTTGCCTAAAAAACGGTCAATAATAACGTGTTTATCCACGCCCAGGACCGAGTCATTGGAGCCGGTCATGCCGATGTCGGTGATGAATCCGGTGCCGCCTGCAAGGATGCGCGCGTCGGCAGTGGGGATATGCGTGTGCGTGCCGTAGACGACCGACGCGCGTCCGTCGGCGTAGAATCCCATGGCTCCTTTTTCGCTGGTCATCTCCGCATGGAAGTCGAGCAGCAGAAGTTTCGGTTTGCCGAAGCCGTCATAGAGCTGGTCAAATGCCAGGAACGGGCTGCCGATACCTTCTTCGTTCATCCCGAGCTGTCCCTCGAGACTGATGATATGGAGCGTTTCTCCTGCCACTTTCAGGGAAGCGGACGCAAGCAGAGCCACGGTGCGCGGGTCGTTCGCAGGCAGTGCCAATGCAAAACTCCCGCGTATTTCATCGCTTGTCGGGTCTTCTTTTTTCCACGCGTGGTTGCCGCCGGTAAACGCGGTAACCCCCAGTTCGGAAAGTTCGGTCAGTGTTTTTTTCGTGACGCCCTTGCCGTGCGCGAGATTCTCAATATTGGCGATGACCGCATCGGGCTTATATTTTTTCTGCAACATCGGAAGAATCTCGGCAAGTACTTTTCTGCCGAGTTTCGCAACGACGTCCCCTATCAAGATGAGTTTAATATGCCGAAGATTTTGCATTGGTTCTTAAAATGCAAAGCGTTAACGAAGCCCTGTACCGGAGCGACCTGCCCTGTAATGAAGCAAAGCTTCTATTACAGGGAGCGACTGGTGCAGGGTTACCGGGCATACTCCGTGATGCGCATTTCGCGTATCAGCGTTACTTTCACTTCACCGGGATATTTGAGTTCAGCTTCGATCTTGTTCGCGATGTCACGGGCAAGTTTCTTTGCAGAGTAGTCATCTATCTTTTCGGGGGTTACGAAAACGCGGATCTCGCGGCCGGCCTGGATGGCATAGCTTTTCTCAATCCCTTCGAACGAATTGGCAACGCCTTCGAGTTCCTCAAGGCGCTGGATGTAATTTTCATAACTGTCTTTGCGCGCGCCTGGTCGCGAGCCGGAAATGGCGTCGCCGCATTTGACGATGATTCCTTCAATGGTTTTGGGCTGATCTTCATGATGAGCGATAGCCATGTAGGCGACTTCCTCGGGAAGACCGAATTTTTTCATGAGATCATAACCGATCTCCGGATGTCCGCCCTGCACTTCATGGTCCAGGGCTTTGCCGATATCGTGGAGGAGCCCGCCCTTTTTGCAGACGGCGACGTTAGCGCCGAGTTCATGCGCCAACATGCTTGAGACATGCGATACTTCGAGCGCGTGCCGCAGCTGATTCTGGCCGTAGCTGGTGCGGTATTTGAGCCTGCCCAGGATCTGGATGAGCTTCGGATCAAGACCGACAACGCCCGCCTCGTAGGCCGCGTCCTCGCCTGCTTTGATGATGTCCATCGCGAGCTCTTTCTTGCTCTGTGCTACGACTTCCTCGATGCGGGCAGGATGAATACGTCCGTCGACGATGAGTTTGTCGAGGACGCGCTTTGCCAGGTGTCTGCGGATGGGGGAGAAACCGGATACCATGATGCTGTCCGGCGTGTCATCAACGATGATCTCGACGCCGGTCAGGTTTTCAACGGTTTTGATGTTGCGGCCTTCTCGTCCGATGATGCGGCCTTTCATTTCTTCGTTTGGAATGGTCACGATCGTCGTGGTGCTTTCAGCCGTGTGCGACGAAGCGACGCGTTGCATCACCTGCGCGAGCATGTTCTTCGCGCGCTGCTCCAGGTCTTCGGACGCCTGGTTTTCCAATTTGCGGATCCGGCCAAGCAGCTCATCCTTCATGGATGTCTCCACATTATGTAGCAAAAGATCTTTGGCTTCCTGCTGGGACAGCTGCGCTACCGACTCAAGTTTTGCGACCTGCTGTTCCTTAATCTTTTTAACTTCCTCCTTGGCCGCTTCGAGTTTCTCCATGTGCTCGCTCAGCTTCTGCTGTTTCGACTCGAACTCCAGGATCTTGTTGTCGAACATCGACTCGCGTTTTTCAATGCGGCCTTGCATGTCCTGCATTTCGCGCCGGCGTTCCTTTTCCTCGATTTTCGCGTCCTCGATTATCTGGAGAGCCGTATTCTTCGCTTCCAGCAGATATTCACGTTGCTTATCTTTGGCGTCCTCCAAAAGCGTATGTGCCTTCTTTTCAGAGCGCGACAAAACGTCCTTGAGGAGGATTTTCTTGATGAAGTAGCCCAAGATCAGGCCGACGATGAGTCCGCCCGTGAGCAACCCCAGCTCTACTATGTAATACATAAATCAGATCCTCGTAACTGTGGAGATCGGGAAGTAGGGTTGAGTTGTAGAGACGCCAAAAGCGCGTTAGTCCGCGCGCAGGGCTCGAGCAGGCAGCGCCCGCATTACCAGACCAAGGAATGTTATCCGGCTCTGTTTAGAGGTTCCAAAACGGAGAGACATTGGTCATTTATTAAGTGCCGTTCTACACATTCGAAATACCGTTATCCCCGTAACTCGCACTAGTCAATGCTTAAACTATTGCGTTAAATGTGTGATGCTTTCGCATCAGCCACACATTACCACAAAGGTTTGGATAAATCAACCCCGTTAGAGATAGGCTTTTTCCGGCTCTTTCAAGTGCTCTATAAAAGCCAGCTTAACCTTATTATAAAAAGTCCTGTAGATTATCTCTAACGGGGTCAAGACCCAGCACTAGTTTGCATGCTGCAAACTAGTGCTGGGCGGTTCGTTTCCAAAAAAACGCTCGCTTTACTTGATGATCTTGTCGATAAGGCCGTATTTCAGGGCCTCTTCGGCTGACATGTGAAAGTCGCGGTCGGTATCGTTCTCGATCTTGGAGAATGGTTGACCAGTGGTCTTGCTTAGAATTTTATTGAGCCGCTCCTTGATCTTGATGATCTGTTCGGCCTTGATCTTGATGTCGCTTGCCTGTCCTTCCGTACCTCCGGCAACTTGATGGATCATGATCTCGGCATTCGGCAGGGCATAGCGGTGTCCTTTGGTGCCGCCCGACAGGAGTATCGCCCCCATAGATGCTGCAAAACCGACGCAGATGGTCGAGATGGGTACTTTGACGTGTTGCATCGTGTCGAATATTGCGAGCCCATCCGTCACTGAACCGCCCGGAGAATTGATATAGAGTTTGATCGGGCGCTTGTCGTCCTGGCTTGCGAGGAACAGAAGCTGAGCCACGACCGAATTCGCCATCGGCGGCGTTATGGCATCGCCGATGAAAATGATGCGGTCCTTCAAGAGCCGCGAGTAAATATCATACGCCCGCTCGCCGTAATGCGTTTTTTCGATGACGGTCGGGATGAGGTAGGTGCTGGTGCGTTCGTCTGCCATAGGGGTACTGTATTATTTTTTTAGACAATCGTCCAGTCGTTATTGGAAACCTGAAGCTCGCCCATGACGCGGAAGCCTGAGGCTTTTTTGTGTCCGCCGCCGCCGAAGAGGAGGGCCAACTGGCCTACGTCAATATGTTTTTTGGTCGTTCGCAGAGACCCCTTGATGGATCCGTCCTTTTGCGTTTTCAGAACCATGATGACGTCAACATCGGGAATTAATGTCAGATAATTTTGAATGCCCTCGAATGACGTTTCGCTGGTACCCAACTCGTCCGCTTCCTCGTGGCGGATAAAGGTGGCTACGCTGTTGTAGGTTGGGTTGTGTTTGAGACGGGACATCGCGATCCCCCAGAGCTTGAGATCTGAAATGGACTTGGCGTGGAGCGTGCGCTTCACGATATCATGGAGGTCAGCGCCTGCTTTGACCAACATCGAAGCGGTTGCCAGCGAATGATAGCTTGTTGCCGGATTGGTGAGACTATCGGTATCGGTAATAAGCCCGTTCAACAGGGCTTCGGCGATCGGTTTCGTGATCTCCTCCTGCCAGTGCGTGAAGAGCCTGCAGATGACCTCGGTGGTGGAGCTTGCATCGGGAATGACCAGATTGATGTCCCCGTAGTGCGGATTGGTGGAGTGGTGGTCCACGTTTACAAGCGTGGTCTTTGTCTTGTCGCGATTCGCAAGGAAGATATCGACGCCGGCATAGTCTAGGCTACCTGAATCATTTATGATGATAAGATCAACATCCTTCTTGAAAACCTCGGGATCGGCGCGCAGCAAGTCACTGCCGGGCAGATGAGACAGCTGCTCCGGCACCGGGTCCAGGCAGAAGGCCTCCACGTGTTTACCTTTTGAATTAAGCAGGCTGATCCATGCGCAGACCGAGCCGAGTGTGTCGGCATCGGGTTTTTTGTGGCCAATGAGAAGAATCGTTTTGCTTTTCTCAATAGCGGTTTTTATGGCGTTTGCTTGTATTTTGTGATTGACCATAGCCAAGCACTATAGAGAAAATATCCGGCATTGTCAATTGTTGTGTCATTGCGAGCCCCGATGTACTCGTCGGGGCGTGGCAATCCCAATGAGCAACTGAAGACCCTTCTTTCTC
>JACQKJ010000074.1 GCA_016204595.1 Candidatus Komeilibacteria bacterium
ACTGCCGGTTGGTACACTTCTCTTGCACTCGATACGGACGGGCTACCGGTGGTGAGCTACCAGGACATAGGCGGTACTCGGGTGCTCAAAGTCGCAAAGTGCGGTAATGCAGACTGCTCAAGCGGGAACAAGGTGACAGTAGTTGCTGGGAAGCGATGGTGCAACGGTAATACTGAAGTCCAATGTGTGAGCGATGCGAGCTGTGCGGGGTTCGGCGGTATCTGTATGGGGGATAGCACCATCCAAGGCGAATACAGTTCGATAGCAATACCTGCTGATAACCTGCCGGTCGTCAGTTTTCGCGGTGGGCCGAGCACGGGATGGCTTGGAGTTGTGAAATGCAGCTTGCATGATTGCAGCGACGCAGTCGGCTCCGGCAGCAATACGATAACCACCATAGGCGCAGTTCAAAGTGTCGGTTCGTGGACCTCGATCGCCATTGCTCCGGATAACGGCTATCCGGTTATCATCCACCAGGATGCTACTGACTTTGATCTCGAGTTTGTAAAGTGCGGAAATGCAGCTTGCTCGAGCGGTAATCAGCAAACCACTATTTTCAGCTCCGGCAGTCTTGGCACCCACGGATCAATCGCCATTGGCAACGACGGCTATCCGGTTATGAGTTTTTACGCGGGCGATGCGTATCCTGCATACCCTGCATTCGACCGCTTTAATCTTGCTTTCTTCAAATGCAACGATGCGCTCTGCTCAAATGCGCCGGTATGTTCGAGCGGAGCAGTCCTGCGCATCGGAAACACGTATCTGACCAAGAATAATCTGAAAGGCCTCTTGTGCAAGGCGGGCCTTGGCCCGTGTTGAACTGACGTATGGAACACACGCCACACCCTCGAAAAAATTGGCTGCACTACAGACGCTTGATCGCTTTTTTCGTGATTGGCGGCGTCATCCTGATTGCGGGTGCGAGGACGTTCGGGAGCGCTCTCGATGTGCGCGGCTGGATCTGGAACGCGTATCAGCCGAAGAACTCAACCGACAAGTTCGGACTTGGCTGGGTCAGCATGAGCTGCCTTAATGATTTCGATAATGACGGGCAGCTGGAAAACGAATGCGTAACGCCAAGGCCGTATGGGTTGGAGGTGAATGACGGAGCAGATAATGCTCTGGGCGGGACCGGCGCGAATGCCGACTATGTCCAGGGCTGCGCCTGGTCATCGGCCTACGGATGGATCTGTTTCAATGGGGGAGATGCAGCTAGTGGCGCTCAATGTAATACAGAGGATGCTGATAATGGCCCTGCCTGTGCTGATCTGAGCACAAACGGTGTCGTCATTAAAAATTTCAATAATTATTTTTATTACCTCGACAGCCCGACGTATAACGATGGCACCTGGGGGGCATTGGGCAGCGCACAGCGCTCGACGATCCTGTCCCTCTGGAGCGCAGCGGACAAAGCGAAGTCGTACATCAGTTTTCCGACCGAGCCGGGAAATCCAGCTCTTGCCAGTACGACCGATCCGGGTGAAACGCTCTTTGGCTGCTTCAACTGCGATCCGGAGACCAAGAAATGCGGCGCCTGTCTGAATGCCTCCACCGAAGTAGAGGATGCGAAGAATGTCAATCCGAATCTGCTGTGCTGGGACTGCGGCAACGGCACTGCGTGCACGGTCAACGACACAGGCAGCTGTCAGGATAACCGCGATAAGAACACCTGTATCGCCTCGAGCTGCTTCGCATGTACGGCATTCACCGGTGTCGTGGTCAACCAGAACCCGCAAGGCACCTATGAGATGTGCGGCTGGGGGTACCATGCGTATGACGATGCAAGCGCAGGGGGAGAGAATAGTAGCCGGACTCTTGATTCTCTTGCGACAAAAAATATCGGCAGAAGAGCTCGCATTGTCGTGCCTCCGGACGGACTCCCTGCCATCGCCTATATAGGTCAGGACTCCAGTAATTTTGATAGGTTAAAATTCATCAAATGCGGCGACCCTGGCTGTCAGATAACCTCAACTATTTTCCTGAGTAGCGCTGGTTCTTCAATTAACGCAAGCACGGGGGTAGCAATGGCTCTCGGCACGGATGGCAATCCTCGAATCGTATATAGACCAGGAACGGGCTCTCTGACTTTGATCAAATGTTTGCTCTCCGACTGCTCACTACTGACTACTACACCCTTGGCAGGGTGGAATAGTCCAGCCGATATAAGCATCGCTGTTCGCACTGATGACAATCCGGTCATTAGCGGTTTCGATTCGGTGTCGGGAGAATGGGAACTTGACGCAACGATATGTGAAGATTCCACATGCACGGTAGGACCAAAAAAGACCCTTGATGCTACCATATCGGTCGGGTCGCTATCGGTTGACACCGGGCCGCCCCACGTGGCTCTTGATGCTAATGTACCTATCGTCGTGTATTCGGCGCCCATAGACGTTAGCTATTATGAGTTACGGGTTGTGAAATGCACGGGTACGGATTGCTCTGCCGTGGCTCCGGGCA
>JACQKJ010000009.1 GCA_016204595.1 Candidatus Komeilibacteria bacterium
AGTATCAGGAGTATATTCAGAGCTTATTCGATCTTAAATATCCTCAACTTCTCCAGCGCTATTTCCGCAAGATGCAGGCGCTCCTTGCTTTCTGCATAGAGCGTGAATAGCCGCTCACCTTTCTTCACACGCACGCCGAATTCCTTATTCAAATAAATACCCGCAAGTTTGACTGACGGAGCGCCAAGCGCACGGCAGACGAGGTTAATCGCCTTGTTATCCGTATACACGATCTTGCCGCTCTTTGTGGCGTTGTAATACTTCTTATGCGCGCCGAGCACGATCTGCTCGGAATCGACGTTCGGGTTTCCTCCCTGCGCTTTGATGATCTGCTGCATTTTCTTCCATGCGCGACCCGAGTCAAGAACCTTCCAGGCGAGAGTCGAACCATGTCCCGGTTTGCACTTGCCTATCAGCTCCAGAAGTTGTCCAGCAAGATGGACCGCCTTATGGCTCAAATCGCCCGGACGTTCTTTTTTCTGCTGCAAAACGCGCAGGACATCCCTTGCTTCAAGCGCAGGCCCTACGCCAAAACCGACCGGGTCGGAGGTTTTGAGCATGCTCACTTTTATCTTGATACCGAAACGGTGTGCGACATAGGTGAATTTCTTCTCGAGCATCCGGGCGGTCTTCATGTCTGGAATCTTCGTAGTAGGACCGACCGGCATGTCTATTATCAAGTGGTTGACGCCAGTCGCCACTTTCTTCGCCATGATGGATACGATCATCTTGCTGTATGGTTCAAGAGAAAGCGGATAACTGACCTTCAGGATCTTATCGTCAGCCGGGGCCAGGCTCAATCCTCCGCCCCACACCAGGCATCCGTTCGTTTTGTTGACGATCTTCCTGATCTGGTCTACGGAAAAACTGACCGGTGCCAACACTTCCATAGTATCAGCCGTGCCCGCCGGAGAGGTGATGGCGCGCGACGACGTTTTCGGTATTTTCACGCCAAGCGCAGCGAGAATAGGCACCACGATCATGGTGGTGCGATTGCCCGCGAGCCCGCCGACCGAATGTTTGTCAGCCACGAGCCCGGAAAATTTCATCATATCTCCGGTTTCGGCCATTGCTTTTGTCAGGAAATACAATTCCTCATCCGTGTACTCGTTCATGAACCCCGAAGCGACGAAATAGGTGATCTGCACTTTCGACAGCTGGTCCGTGACGATATCCGACATAATGGAATGGATCTCCTCATAGTTCAGGCGCTTGCCCAAAAGTCGCTTCTTGATCGCCTGGATCGAACGGGCGTTCTCCTGGAATTCAACCTGCACGATCGAGTTGTTCAAGATCTTCGCTTTAGACCACACATCCTTATACAATCCAATCTGACCGGGTCTGACCCGATGTTTACTGGTGTTTGCTGACACATAGATCGCTTTACCGTCTATGGTCAGTTTCAGATTGTCGCCGGCGTGAATACCAAAATGCCATGCCTCCAACTCGTTCAAAAGTGCGACTTTGATCGAGCCGGTTTCTTCATCGATGCGTTTTGCTTTCAAAAAATATGACATGGTGCTTATTCCTGTTGGAACGTATACAGGGCCGCGACCTGGATCCTCCCGGTTGCGACTTCGTCATAGGTATATGATTTTGACATCAACTTCCAGGCGGGATTCTCGGCAGTAAACGATTTCAACCGGGCGGATTCGATCGATTGAAATGGCGAAGGGATCGGCATGGTGAGCATCTGGTAGGTAACGCTCAGAGATGATCCGGGGGAAACCGTGTCACCCTCAAGCCTAATATTAGTGTCGGTAGTATTGATCGACTTTTTGAAATACGAACCCAGGACCAATCGTCCCCTGATCCCTCGCTCGACGATCTGATCGTTCTTCTGCGCCTCCCACAGGCGATCGGCAAAATAGTCAGCCAAGCGTTGTGCCAAAGGTGCCTCGCTCGGTCCTGACTCTCCATTTTGCTTGCTCATCAGTGCCACCGGATCGGTATTGGGAGGAGTTATCTCAGAAAGGTCGCTCGTTTCAAAGGTAGCATCCTCTAGTGAGCCCGGAATATCACCTGTTTCCGCCGTACCGGAAGGGGTTGCGACGGTAAAGACAAATGACATGGTTTTCTGCTGGGCTACATGCTGGTTAATAACAAAATTCAAACTTTGTTCCGGCAAAGCTGTCCCGTCAGCAGAACGTGGACCGCCGGGGAAAATATTCCCGAGTGTACTGCCATAGCGCCACCAATAGATCCCAAGAAATGCGAGAGCAGCAAAACCAAGGAGGAGCAAGTAGATGAGCATTTTTTTAGATGACCCTTTTTTCTTGACTGGTGCTTGCGCATGCATCTCTGGTCCCTTCTTGAAGCCGTGTTTTGCAGGCAGCCAGTCTTTCTCCGAATGCTCCAAAAAATTTATAACGCCGTGGTAGCTTCCGGTCGCTATCCGCGCCAATCCAAGAACCACGATATACCGCTCCAGGTCCGACCGCTCCATGGATACGTGGAACAACGGTAACGGCTCCGCTACCGTCGTGGGAAGGCCGAGATTATCGGCAAAATATTCATCGAGTCCCGGAAGTGCCGCAGTGCCGCCTGCAAGAATAACACGAGCGATCACCGTGCGGGTCCGCTGCTCATAAAATTTCATGAACAGCTGAATTTCATCCTTGAGCGGTTGCAGCTGACCCTGGATGATCAGCATGGCTGCCCCATCACCGTCCGCATGCTTCAAGCCGACTGTTATCTTGCGTTGTTCGGCTTCCGCGATACTTAACTTGAGCTTCTCGGCTAGTGCTGCGGTCAAATGGTTGCCGGCGATAGTGATGTTGATGGATTCCTGCAACGCCCCGTTCTGAAACACGGATGCGATCGTCGTCCGCGCGCCGATGTCGAGTATCAATACCATCTCTTCTTTCGAGTCATCTACCGTGGCAGCTCCCAGGGCGATCGACTCCATGGTGATCAACGAGACCTTCAGACGAAGCGAGGAAAAAAAATCCGTATACTCGCGTATCAACTCCGAGTACGTCGCCGCGAACAGATATCGCACCCCCGCATCCGTTTCCCCGACCTTCTGAAAATCAGCGACGATGAGATCGGATTCCACCGGCAGCGTTTCGCGTGCTTCGGAAAAGAGAGCCGACGGAACTTGCTTCACACCGATCGCGCGCGGCAGGACATACGTCTGCACAAAACTCCTGGATTCCGGCAATGTCAGAGCGATCTCTTTGCCGCTCAACGCAGATGGTGTTGCCTGCGCCAGAAGCTCCTGCACCGCGACTTTCAATTTTTCTGGCTGTATGATCTTTCCGTTCTCGATAATACCCCCCGCGAGTTCGACCCTGCTCTGGCTTTTGACAACAAAATAATCATGCTCACGGGCAAGCTCCAGGGCTTCCAATGAACTGTCAGAACAATTGATACCGAATGCTTGTCGTTGCTGAAACATCAGTCAAGTATATCTTTATATTCGATGACCGTAAATGGGTTCGTGTTGATATTGACGTTCACATTCAAGCGATCGACACTATCGCGAGAGAACGGATCGGTCGAACTTGCGTTAGCCACTATCTGACGAGTGTTGCCGGAACCGCTTATCGTTGCGACACAGTTCACGTTCGAGATATCTATATTGACGTTTCCGGAAGCGTTGGAGTTGTTTCGCAGCGTCGAGAGCGCATTATCAATACAGGCCGACGTAAAGGTGCGCGACTTGGATGCCGCCAGCCACGATGCGCTGTTGTTTGTTTCGTCTACGCTCATAAGCGCCACGGTAAGCCCATACACGACCGTCATGGCCGTGACCATGACCACCAGCATCAGCGCTATAAACCCACCCGTGCCGTGAACGGCACGGGACCGGGGTGGGTTTGTTATAAGAGGTGTCTCCTCCCCGGGCGGATGCACCTTGGGCGCAGGCTCCGCCGAAATTTTTTCAATTCGCCCTTCACTCCCGTCGCCTATCAGGCGACGGGCGTTTCGGACGTGCATAATGAACCCGCTTTGTGTATTTCGTTGCTGCATATTCTATGGGTCAATCCGAAATCTCGCCGTTGTGCTTGCGGTAGTCGTTGCGATCCCGAAGAGACCGGTCGTACCGATAAACTTCAGGCTCAACTGCGCCTCAATAGCGTCTCGCGATCCCAGCGTTGTCGTGGTCACCGCAAAGTCAGAAAGACCGACGAAAATCCGTTCCGGATCGGTCAGATCTTGCCGGGACACATCTGCATGCGGCGGATCGGCAGTACAACTCGATGCCTGTCCGCGATTCGGATAATCCTGATAACACACCAGCCGCAAACCGTGACGCTCATCAAGGAGGCCGCTCCCGCGAATGCGTTTTTCAATATATTGATATCGCGTCGCTGCTATAACTGCGCTGCCCACGATGTACAGGTAATCCTCGTCAACCAACACTCCTCCGTAAGGAATATCGGTATTGGAGATGTCAGTAATCGGGCCGAAGGCCGCGACGAGTGCGCCGGTTGTGCTGTCCCGTTTTTCAATATACCAGTCGTTGCTGCTATGACCGACCGCAAAGACATAGCCGCCATCAACGGCTACTCCATACCCTGCTGTCGTCGCCGATGCGGCAGTCGCCTTTCCCGACGAACCGAAGTTTGAATTCAATGAACCGTCTGCTTTAGAAATCTTTTCAACGATAAGATCACTGCCGTCGGTACCGGTAGCATACACGGATGGGTATGAAGGGGCACCAAAATAATATCTGACGGTAAGCGTAGGCCGGTATGAGGCAGTAGCATGTTCCCGTGTTGCTAGGTTTTTTGAGTTGGAATTTACCCCTTCATCTCCGATCAGTACCATGCCGTAATTCGTCGAAGAATTAGCTACCCATCCTGTGAGAGTTGCCGCATCCAATGCGATAACCACTTTTGTACCTGCGGCAGTGGAAGTGATGGTGGTCGAACCCATTGAACTTGCACTGCGGTCACTCGTCGTATTATCAGCGCCGCCCGCGACCCACGATGAGCCTGTTGCGACGCGGTAGGTCCATGAGGAATCAACATTAGGGGTGGCGTTGCCGGTTCCCTCTGACCAGGAGGAAAGGAGTTTGTACACATTCACAACCTCGCTGGTCGCCTGTCCTGACGTGACAGTCAAGGTCAAGTCGGCGCTCTCGACTGTCGCATTCGCAGGAATACCAGACAGATCGAATGTAATGAGTGGGCGGTTAAGCCGTGTTGCATCAATGGCCCTGCCGACTGTTAAGGTTGTTGCGCCGCCATAGTTGTTCGTGGGAACAAACAGCTTCATATGACTATCGGCAGATGCGCTCAATGTCGCGCTGGTAGTTGTCGAAGTATTCGCGTCCATCGTGGCACTGTTATAGGTGCCCCCTGCCGTCTGGCGGTACCCTGTGCTATTGAAATCCATGACATAGGCACCGGTTGACGCCAGTCGCTTCTCAATGGTACGGGAGCCGCCTGCATCGCCGACAATGAAGATCCAATCATGCGTGGTATCGATCGTAACGTCATTAGCGGTTCCATTCGTAAAACCGTTATTAATGATCCCGTCGGTATCAAAGCCAGTGTCAAGAGTTCCGTCAGATACAGCACGCTTCTCAATGACCCAGTCATTTTGCGACGTGCCGGAGTTGTACGCATATCCGACGGCGTAGAGATACGTGGAGTCTATCACGAGCCTTTTGAATATCTTTGCGTTCGTGGAGGTAACAACGCCTTCGGTGCCGAAACTGGTGACGAGCGACCCATCGGTGATCCTCCGCTTCTCAATTTTTGCCTGATTGGTCGTGCTGTCCGCCTCATGACCGCCGACAATGTACAGATACTGGCCGTCTTGGACTATATCACGCGCGCCAAAGTTACCGGATGTAGAGATCGCCCCGTTCGTCCCAAAACCGGTATCATACAGTACGTCATCGAGATAACGCTTGGAAACATGCCAGCCGTTATTCAAACTGCCGGCCGTATAGAGGTACTTCGAATCCTTGGTGAACCCGTATCCTTCGGCTGCATAACGCGGGCTGTCGGGTGAGGTGGAGGTTGCGCCCTCAAATAAATACGGCTCAACGCTAATAGCGCCGGACGCATACTGCCCCATACAACCTGACGGGAGATAGGGTACCGATGATGTGGCAAAATACAGCCAGAGTTTATCGTTGAATACGCATCGTGTTCCTCCGCTGGTCTGCACGAATCCGTCGGCGTTGCGCACCAGCGCATCCACCATATTGAGTACGCGTGATGCCGTGACATTGGTCGTGTTGGAAATAATGAAACGCGCTCTCGATCGCTGCACGATATCGGCGATGTTCACGAGAGCGATAAGAATGAACGAAACAATCCCAACGTAAATGATCGCCTCAATCAAAGTGAACCCCGTTAAAGATAGGGAACGCTTCAAGGTACCGTCCTTTTTGCTATGAAGTAGGAATGTATAATACATAGATTTATATCGCTACCCCGTTAGAGATTTGGAACATGCTGCATTGAGAAACGAACCGATATACCGTTGATGGTATTTTTTATTCGGCAATATATTCATATACTTCTTAGCGCTGCATCTCTAACGGGGTCAGTCAAATTCAAGTTGAATGTCAAGAAACTCCGGTGTGCTAAGCGACGAATTACAGTTTGTCATGTCCACCTTGTATTGAAAGTAGCGCTTGCCCTGCAAATTCGCGACGCCCGCTAGGTTCTGGGTCACGGTCGTTCCTGACCCGCTGTATGGTCCCTCCCAGGAAACGCCCGTATAATCCGGTGTCGCGCCGCCCGCATTTGTCCCGCGAAATGAAACTGTTAACGTGCAGCCGCTCGGTATTGACTGCGTCCACGTCGCGCGAAGCAGATTTTGGTTCTTGATGGTCGGATAACTCGTTGTGTCGATCGAGGACGAGATGAGAGAGCCGCTTGCCGCATACCCACCTGCAACAGCAACTGTCGTGAAGCTCCAGCTCGTCGTATCGGCGATACCGGCATAGTTATTCTGTGCCGCATCCCGCAGTGCTCCCGCGTCAACCTGCACATAGTACTCGGTGCCGTCTGCCAAGGTGACCGACGGATTGACGGTAATGGTGTCCGTACCGGTGCCCGTGACCTGTCCCGAAGTAATGTCAATGGTTTCAACCGTGGAATTATCCGAGGTCTTCTTGATGACCACATTGCCGGTATTCACATTGACGGTTTCACTGAAGGTCATGATAAGGTTCGTGGTAGTTGAAACTCCTGTTGCATTGTCCGCCGGCGACAAGGTCGACACGGTCGGAGCCGTATTATCAAAGGTAACACTCGTATTCGAAACCTGCGTTGCTGCGTTGCCTGCAGCGTCGGTTGCGTCGAAGGCAAAGGTGTAGACCGTACCGCTCACGAGCGATTGTGCACTCGTACACCCATTGGTGGTATCGCTCATGTCAATATTGCTGTGCGCACCGGTGTTCAATGCGGTGCCTTTGAGGGTACACGTATGCGGTGATGAGCCATCCGCTGTACCGCTGGTCCTGGTCATGACGATAGAACCGCTGGCGATAGCTTCGCTCAAGGTATAGCTCACATCCGAAGAGCTGGTGATGCTGTTGATAGTAGCGCCTGTTGCCGGTGCTGTGGAAGAAATGGTAGGTGCCGTAGTGTCAAAGGTAACGCCAGTGTTTGAAACCTGAGTAGCCGCATTACCTGCTTTATCGGTCGCGTTGAAGTCGAACGTATACACAGCGCCGTCGATCAACGACTGTGCCTCCGTACATCCGACATCTGTGTCGGTCATATCGAAGGCAGTATGAGCTCCACTCGTTCGTCCGTCTAAAGTTAACGTACACGTATGCGGTGAAGAGCCATCGGCAGTACCACTCGTTCGGGTCATGACGATAGTGCCGCTGGTAACGATTTCGCTCAAGGTATAGTTCACATCCGAGGCAGTGGCGATGTCATTGATAGAAGCATTCGTCACCGGAGCGGTGGAAGAGATGGTAGGCGCGGTGGTGTCAATGACGATGGCCTTGTTTGCCGCAAGGTTGGTTGCGGGCACAAAGTCGGTCATGGCGTTGAGCGCTGCATCCTTGATCGTTCCGGAGAAGGTTTTGACCGTCAGGTCTGACGAGGTGTCTCCAGCCTGAACCGTGTAGTTACAGGTGCCGGTGGTAGCGGCCGTCACCGTAAAGGTACAGGTCTGATCAGTGACACCTGTTTCCAGCTCGACCGTCACGTTGCCTGTCGAGGTGACTGCTTCGGAGAAGGTCACGTCAATATCAATGACCTCGCCGGTGGTAAAGGAGCCGTTGGCATGGTCCGAGGAAACGTTCGTGATGGTGGGTGGGGTGGTATCGGAATTAAATATTTGAATCTCGGGGACCACCGAGGGCACCGAAGGAAGGTTGTCGTCGGACTTTATCACGCGAAAACAGTACGCAACTCCGTCCGTGGCGCCGTTATCTTTAAGAGAAAAATCCCAGAGGCCATCCTCATTGTTAGCGACGGTAGCGACCGTGTTTTGAAAATTATTCAACTCCTCATAGGTCTCGGTCGTTTTCGTATGCCCGTCGGACGGATCATTTGCGTTGACGGTAAGCGTAGCTCCGTCGGCAGGAGTCGCATTGTCGTTGAACGCAATAACCGTAGCTGCCGTCACGTCGCTCCAGCTCTCGCCGCTGTAGGCAGTATCGCAGGTGCCTGATTTTTGCGCGAACTGGAGCGTCATCGGCTCGCTGTTCTGAGCGAGCTGGCTTGCACTTGCCGTCACGTGCATCGTCAGCCGCAGACGAAATGCCTGGCCGTCCGAGGTCAGCGTGTAAGCCGTATCCTGAGCAGCCAGCGCTGCGCCCACATCCGTCGAATTGGCATTGGTGAACCAGCGATACGACGACATCTTGGCGTTGGCATTACCCTGCAACGTGGCGTTGAATTCGCTGCATTGGACTGTCTCTCCGGAGCCGATCGTCTTCAAACGTACCCCGCCCTCAAGACCATTGAGCTGGCTTATCGTCCATGCCGCGCTCGTACGCGGGTTTGTCGTATAGGAAGTCGTATATTCAGTGAAGGTCGTACGGTCGATCGTGACAGCTGTTCCCTCGGTATCGGTACTGCCCTCTCGTATGAAGGTCGCCGCCTTCTCGGCAGCGCCGCCTCCGCTTGGCGCTTTGCAGGTCATGGTAACGTCAACCTGCTGGACAAAAGCTGTGGTCCCCGGGTTCGTAAGAGTTTCCGTATCCATTTCTTCATCGACCCCGGTAGATATATAGGTGGAAGAGCTACCATCTGTCAGAGCGCCGTAGTGTGTCGCAGCTCCGGTCACATCCCACTCCTGGTACGTGCCTGCACCGTCAGGAGTTATAACTTCACCGACTGCATATGTTTTTTCGACGTTCGGAGGGAACGGTGTTCCCAAGTTCAGCTGCGGTCTGCCGATGAAAAGCCACAGTGCCATGAAGGTAAGCATGACTCCGTATTCGGTAAGCCGGACCAGGATATAATAATTTTTCCTCAGTACTCTTTTCATGGTTATGTGCTGCTCGCGAGCTTCAGTTCGCCTGTAACAGTCATGCCATTCATGGTGGTTGAGGAGTAGTAATTATTCGTGCCTGAGGTCCAAATATTCGTACCTGTGGTCCCGCTCCAATCGGTTTGCGACATGCGGTAGGCCTCCCAATTGGTAACGTATGTTTCGAGGACATAGTCGGCTACTCCGGTCGCGCTTATCGTGACAACGATCTTTTTTGTGGAGGGATCGTCGGTGCCTCCGCTCGAGACGATCACGCCTGACGAATTGCGCTGCACCGTCGTGATCGCGATCGCCCGCGTGAATGAACCGCGCGTTTCGGTCCCGGATGCGATAACCCAGTCCCCATTTGAATCCCGATACGTTTTTTTGTTGGAACCGTCGTCATTATCGTCCAGTTGCGTCCACGAACGCTCCTTTATGATCTCAAGGGCTTCCAGTCCCTCGCGCCCGAAACGTTCCATCTCCCTGCTGTTGCTCGACCCGCTGAACGGTCCGCCGATAAAAAAGGTGACGCCTGCAATGAGCGCTACGAAAATCCCTATCGCGATGATAAGTTCAATGAGTGAAAATCCATTCGACTGTGTGCTCAGCTTCATATTAATCGCTATTCTCAATGACTTCGGCCGCACCGTCTGTATAGAGGCGTACCGTGGACGTTGCGCTGCCGTTGATTATGTAGATGTCCGTGCTGACTCTCTCGCTCGCGGTCGGGGCTGTGGGCCCGGTGGTTGTATATATCTGATCTATTTCGGGTGCTGATAAGGCCCTATTAAAAATCATCACCTCATCCAAATAGCCGTTAAGAAAAAGTGTATAAGTCGGAGCATAACCAAATGTAAGATTCGAAAGCTGCGTACCCCTGGTTCCGCAGCTCAAGTCATTCACATCAACAACATTATCTATGTACATCACCCCGGTGGTCCCGGAACACGTGTATGCAACATGATGCCATGAAGTGGTATCAGGGATACCATTGTTCGAATACAACTCTTGAGGGACGTCGGTATCTGAGTAAAAGAATAATCTACTTTCAAATATGCCAAAAAGGAAATCAAGGGGATTCCCATCACCACTCTTGGTCACGAAGCCCGCATAATCGGTGGCAGCTAATTTGACCCACGCGGAAATCGTAATATCGCCGGGAAAATTCAGACTGGTGCCGGCAATAGGCGATTGTGCCAAGCTCACATTGTATAAAAAGCAATCAGATGACATTGCACAGGTCGAGGTCACATACGTAAGCGCTATGGTATTGACCGTTGGTGTTGAATTGCTGGCTACATCAACCGTCGTGCTCGCAGTAAAAGGCCAATAGCCGACCAGCCCGTGCGGCAACCCATACTGGCTCTTCACGAACCCGGTGCGTTTATTGAAGTACAGATCAGTGTCATCAAGAGCCCCGAATCGATTCCTGTTTGATAAAATGAACGTCTGGTCATAGCTCGTATCACGGCCGCTGAAGACGGTGCCTTTGAAAAGCACCGCGCAATCGACCGTCGTCGTCGAGCCGCAATCGTCCGTGCCGTCATCAACCAAGTGAATGCCCCAATGATCATTATCACGGTTGCCCGCGGCATTCGATTGGGCGATACCCAGTAAATTCACCAGACCTTCCGCATCGTTCGCCGTCGTGTCACCGGAGGTGAAGGTGTCGAAAAAACGAGGAATAGTGAAAGCCATGACCACGATAATGATCGTTATGACGATCACGAATTCAAGAAGAGTAAATCCAGCACCACTTTTTAGCTTTGGTCTCTTTCGGGTGTATATCGACATAGCATCAATCAGCATCATGCTTCTAAAAAATATGCGTGATTCATCATAAAAAGTGGTGCTGGATGAACCCAATCTCTGTCCCGATAACGTTGCATCTTATCTTCGAATGCCGCCTGTTAACTGGTAGATTGGCGAGATGATCGCCATAGCGATGAATCCTACCAAGAGCCCGATGACAATCAGGAGCGCCGGCTCCAGGATGGTTGAGAGGTTCTTGGAAAGTGCGTCAAGCTCATCCTCAAAAAACTCGGCAAGATACGCGAAGGTCTCGGATAGACTCCCCGACACTTCACCGACCTTCAACATGCGCGTCACGATGGCAGGGAAAAAAGCGGGATACCGGCTCAATGCCTCCGACAACGGTATGCCCCGCCTCACTTCGGTCAACGCATACCCGATACGCTGGTGGTACAATGCGTTGTTCGTAGCACGCGTCATGATCTCAAGCGACTCGTCGATGGTCATACCTCCTTCAAGCATCAGATTCATCGACCTGCAAAAATTCGCCAGATTTGAAATTTTGCTGAAACTGCGCATGATCGGCAGGTGTAAAACAGCCCAATGGATCACGATCTTCGTCCGACTGATCTTGTTCAAGAACGCTGTCAGAACGATAAGCCCCGCAAACCCCAACAGCGCTCCATACCAATAACGCTCGAACAGATCGGCTGCCCAAATGAACACGCGCGTCGCGAACGGTATGTCCACATGCAACGATTTGAAGAAAACCAACAGCTTTGGAAGGATCACTACGGCGAGCGTGATACCCATGCCTGCCAGAGCGAACAACACGATGGCGGGGTACATCATCGCAGAACGCACCTTGGAGGTCAGATCGTGATCTTTTTTGAGCTTGACGGCGAGATTGACGAGATTCTTCTCGAATGATCCGCTCTTTTCTCCGACACGGATCATATTGACGAAGAATTCATTGAACGTATAAGGGAACAGTGATAATCCATCGGAAAGCAGGCTCCCCTTCTTCACCAACTCGATGAGACGATGCAAGATCGCCTTCATTCTGCCAGTGGCGCTATCATACAGCGCCTCAAGCGATTCATCCAAAAGCATGCCCGACTTGATCATAAGCGAAAGATGCTTCACAAAAAGCATTTTTTCTTTTAACGGCACGACACCGACGTCTCCAATGCGCATCTTCTGGTAACGCTCCCGTACCGACTCCAAAAGCAGCACATCATATCCCTGCTGGAGAAGGGACAGCCGCGCTTGCTTGACGCTATCTGCCTCGATCATCCCCTGAAGGAGATTCTTTGATTTATCGAGTACCTGGTATCGAAACTCCATATACTATTGCTCGTACGATAGTCGTTACTTATCCTTTTACGACACGCACGATCTCCTCGACGGTCGTTTTGCCAGTGAACACTTTTTCAAGACCATCCTCTATCATGGTGATCATACCGTGCTTTCGAGCAGACCCACGTATACGATCGGAATCGGCTTTATTGATGACCAACTGGCGGATCTCGTCATTCATCTCGAGCACTTCGAATATCCCGACGCGTCCCTGATAGCCCGTATGCTGGCAGGAGTTGTCGCCTTTGCCTTTATAGACGCGCGCCTGCCCCTGATACACATATTTGCTGACGTCCACCTCTGCTCCGAAGAGCGTGCGTAATTCATCTTCGGAAATGCTGTAGCTCGTGATGCACTTGGTACAGATCCGGCGCACGAGGCGCTGTCCTATGATGATGTCGATCGTGGACGCGACAAGGAACGGTTCAACATGCATATCGTAGAGACGGGGCAAGGCGGTGGCTGCGTCATTGGTATGGAGCGTCGAAAGCACCAGATGCCCGGTCATTGCTGAATTGATGGCGATAGAGGCGGTCTCTTCATCGCGAATCTCTCCGACCATGATGATGTCGGGATCCTGACGCAGCAGGGAACGCAGACCGCTCGCGAACGTAAGGTTCGTTTTCGGATTCACCTGGATCTGATTCATCCCTTCCAGATAGTACTCGACCGGGTCCTCGATCGTCGAAATATTGACCTCGCGGCTGCTCACCAATCGTAACAAGCTATAGAGCGTCGTCGTTTTACCGCTGCCGGTCGGTCCGGTGGAGAGGATCATGCCATGCGGTTTCGCGACGGCGTTCTTGACTATCTGCAGGTCATGCGAGCTTAACCCCAGTTCTTCAAGCGAGTTCAGTCTGGAATCCGGCGTCAGCAAGCGCATGACGACCTTTTCACCCTGCGTGATCGGAAGTATCGAAACGCGGATATCAAGTTCCTGTTTTTCGATCTCCATGGTCATCTTACCGTCTTGCGCGGAACGATGCTCGTCAGTGCGTAATTTACTGAGTATCTTTATGCGGGTCACGATAAGCTCGAGAATCGAAAGCGGCAGGGTCAGGACATCATGCAGAATGCCGTCTATGCGGAACCTGACCTGGACGTCTTCCTTGTGCGGTTCGATATGTATATCGGACGCCCGATTATGAAAAGCGTACTCGATAAGGGTATCTACTATCTTGATGATGGAAACATCCTCCGCTCGCGCTCCTTTGGCCTTCAACACGTTTATCTTGATGACATCCTCGAAATGCGATTTTATGTCGACGCGGTACTGGCCAAGCGCAGACCTGATAAGGAATTCGGGACTGTAATACACCCGTATCCGGTCGCCTGTTTTCTTTTCAAGCATCTTCACGAACTCATAATCTTCCGGGTCAGCCAGGGCGACCTGCAGCCCTTCCGCGTCCCGTTTGAACGCGATCGCCAGTTTCTTCGCAGCGACGATCTCCGGAATGATATGCAAAATCTCAGAGGGGACGCTTTCTTTGCGCAGATCGACGAACTTGACCTTATACAACGTCGCGATGAGCTGCCCAAGCTG
This sequence comes from Candidatus Komeilibacteria bacterium, assembly GCA_016204595.1. Classification (GTDB taxonomy): domain Bacteria; phylum Patescibacteriota; class Patescibacteriia; order UBA1558; family 2-01-FULL-52-15; genus JACQKJ01. The sequence continues at coordinate 14,063 of JACQKJ010000009.1, forward strand.
GTCCGGTTTCACGACATTGCGCTCGATAAGAACATCCGAGACCTGCCGGTTCTCCTGCGACGCTATCTTTTTGACCTCAGCAAGGACATCCTCCGTCGCGAGACCGACCTTCTGCACCATTTCGATGATCTGTTGTTCAGTTATCATGGGTATTGTTGCGCTCCGCAATTAGGGCAGAATTTTGCATGTGCTGATAATTTATATCCGCAGCTTGAGCAAAAATTTTTACCGCTCGCGGACGGGGCTTTTTGTTGCTGTTCCGGCGCAGCGTCGGTGCTTGCCTGTGTCTTCTGCTGTTTGCGCTGCGCAAGCTCCTCCGTCAGCGTACCAGTTCCTTTTGTAGCCGCGCCGGGTACTGTGCGCTGTTTGGTTGATACAGCGTGAAGGTGGTAATTGATTTTTTCCGAAATAATATCCAGCGTCGTATTGTCCTTGACCAGATATTCGACCGCACCAAGATCCAGAGCGCGCTTTTGGTCTTCGCTTTGACCAAGATTCGAAAGGACGATCACCGGTATCGCTCTGGTTTCCTCGAAACGCTGCAGATCGGAAAGAACCTCGAACCCGTTCTTTTTCGGCATGATAAGGTCCAGAATGAGCAGGTCCGGGTGCACTTCCGCGACTTTCTGCAGACCCTCTTCTCCGTCCGCAGCAAGATGGACCTCAAAACCTTTCTCGGTCAATTCGGTCTGATAGACCTTGCGCAAGAAATTATCGTCATCAATAAATAAAACCCTTCCCTTGCTCATAATGCGCTTAGGGTTCGATGATTAATGATCATCACGGGCGTGCTGGCCTCGGATACCGCAACGCCGGAGAGCGCACGAAAACGCGCTAGTGAAGCAAGCGGTTGCAGGATCAACTCCTGTTCGATACATCCCGGCGGAAGAGCTATCGCGGTGCGCTCACCGTCAACCGAGAGAAGAGCGACCGCATCGGTCAGTCCGGCTTCGTGAGCTCCTGGAATCCCGAGCGCGCCGTAGAGATCCATGATCCGCACATCCGTACCTCGATACGATATCTGTTTCGGCGCTGCAACTTCGGGTCCATGAGGTAATTGTATAACTTTCTCGACGGCAAATAAAGGCAGTGCAAATGCGTACGGACCCCATTGCCAGGTAAGGGCCCGAAAGAGCGTAGGCGTGATCGAGACGTACATATCGAAACGTGTCCCGCGAGGGTTTGATGCCACCTCGACACGGCCCCCGAGCGACTCGGCCGCAGCCCGTACCAAAGGCAGTCCGATCCCCCGTCCCGACGTAAGCGTTGCGCGATCCCGCGAGCTTACTCCCTTGATGAACAAAAGCTCATATTGCTTCCGTTGAGAAAGTTTCGCTTTCGAAGACAAGAGACCGTGCGCTATAGCGCGTTTTCGCAGAACCGCCCAGTCGATCCCGTGACCGGTGTCCTCGACCTGCAGACCGATCTTATCGTTCTTGAGACTGAACGTCAGGGTAACGGTTCCGCTGTCTCCTTCGCGAAAACCGTGATCGATCGCATTTTTGATAAGCTGCACGCATACCTCCTTCAAAGAATCGAGCACGTGCCGTTCGAACCGAAGCTGGTTATCGCGGAACGCGAACGTAATGAATTTTTTTTTCTGCCGTGCAAGATCACGCACCAATCGCGCAAGGAACACGAAATACTGTCTGACCGGTATCATTTTCATTTCGATGACCGCCTGACGAAGAGCGCTTGTTCTGGTCGCCAGATTGAAAAGACCGAGCGTCGTGCCGCCCGTGTCGCCGCGCTTATGAAGGCGCTGCGTCTGCTGATTGGAGGCGATAAGCTCATTCGCAAGTGCCAGCGTCTCTTCCAAACTGTCGGTCGGCACGTCAACGAAGGATCCCAGGGGCGCATAGACGTCTGCTGCGGAGCTTTCGGCAACCGTTGCCGACGGGTCCTTGCGATCGTGCGTGGGGCCTGCTTGCTTCGATCGCATGGTGAATGCAACGGACGGACCAAGATCCATCTCGGTATCGTTCTCCTCTATATGCTGCAAGTCGCCCCTGAAAGCATCGACCAGAACGAACAGGTGGTCGCTATCGGAACTGGTCAGACGCGCACCGCCGTGCTTGAGCGCCAGAAAGAATTCTTCGACGGCATGCACGGCATTTGCAAGCTGCAAAAAATTCATGGTCGCGGAATCTCCTTTGAGCGCATGCAGCAGACCGAGTGTTTGGTCAATGCGGAGATTGCTGTCGGGTTGTTTCTCAAGTTGCAGGAAGATGTCCTCAAGCTCCTTCAGTTTGCCGCGCGCTTCGTTCAAAAATAATGCTTTGTATTGTATCAGGCGCATACGTGTTCGGTAATGAGCTTCTGTACATCTACGAGCGCTATCGACCGTTTCCGATAGACGCATTCCTGCTGCCATAGGCCGGTCTTCGGCGTACTGCTTCGCTTCACGTGCGGCTTTGCAATGACGCCGATAGTCTCATGGGCGAGAATACCGTAATATTCCTTGTTCCAACGGAACATCACGATATCCTTGGCATCGGAGCTCGATCCCTTGTTGTCGAGCGGCGCTACATCGATAATAGAAACGAGCTGCCCCTGCAGATATGCAATACCAACAAAAACCCTTGATCTATTCCCCGGCACCGGCACAACCTGCGACGCGGGAGTCACTCCCTCCATGCTATCGAGCGGAAGCGCGTACGCTCCCTGCTTTACGGTGAACGCGAATACTGGCCGATCCTTGGCCGAGGGCTTTATACTTTTTTCACTTGGCATGTGTATCTCGCGATCCGATAAGCTCACTTAATTTCGCTATGCTTTCAGTCAGTTTGCGGACTACCGTGCTGCTGGCGCGTATTCCTCCTGCCTGTTCTTCGGCCAACATGCCGATCTTTCGAGCATCACGGACCGTGGCCTTTGCCTGCCCCGTCAGATCACCCGAATGTTCAGCTATCTCAACGGTGCTGGCCGATTGACCGCCGACCGCCGTGTCGATAACCCTGACGCTCTCGGCGATTTTTCTCGCATCACGGGACATGGTAGCAAGCCGTTCCAGGGCTTTGTTGAGAACAGACAAACTGCTTTCAGCTTCAGTGCGAAGCTCGCCGGCGGATTGTTTGCTTCGGGAGAGTTCGGTTTGAATGCTCGCCACGAGCCCATTGATCTTCATGCTTGCCTCACGTGTCGTCAGAGCCAGACGTCCAACTTCCGATACCAATCCCGATAAGCCGCGGCCATGCTCTGCCGATTTATTCGCCTCAACGGAAGCGTTGAGACTGAGATACTGGGTGGCGACGGAAATCCTGCCGACATCGGCCGCAATGCTGTCTACCTTCGCGCTGTAATGTGCCAGGGTCTCAAGAAGAACTTCATGTGATGTCGAAAGACGTTTTATGCTGCTCAAGCTCTGACCTGCGTCCTTTGCCTCATCTTGGCTGCGCGCCGCCAATTGATCGATAAGCGCTACGTTCTTTGCTGCGACCTGCGTTTGTTTTCCGATATCGGCGAGTGACGAGACAATGGATGCTATCTCACGATCAACGCTCTTAATATCGTCAAGTTGGTCCTTATAGTTTTTAAATAAGCTGTCGGCAACCGTCTGCTGTGTATGCATGGTCGTCTCCGTTGACGCAATGCTCTCCTGTATCTTCCCGGCGGACGTTTGTAGATCTTGGATGGTCCTCTGAATGGGGGAAATGATCCGCTTCGAGGTCATGCGTATGAAGGCATACAGAACGATGAGCGCTCCGGCGGGCGCAAGTATGAATGAAATGGTCAGCCGTCGTTGCGCATCATAGAATCTGGCGAATACCTCCCTCGCGTCAATCGTCCCAAGCGCCTGCGCCCGCGAGACAAGCGCCAGTTCACGAAGCGTGGCATACACAAACGGTATCACCACAATCAGCGGCACGAGAGCAACCGCCAGGAACCAGAAAATAAAAATGATATTCAGGCGACTATTCCGGGTATCGATCATGCTGTGTACTTAAATAAAAAAGTTCGGTCCTCAAAACCGAACGACAGGATTTTTTCAATA
>JACQKJ010000010.1 GCA_016204595.1 Candidatus Komeilibacteria bacterium
GATGTAAGACAGCGAATACCCGATCGTATACAGGTAGATCGGCTCAAACACCAGTATCATGGAGACCCCGAAGTTCAAAATAAGCGTCGAGAGGTACAGTTCCTTGATCTCGCGACGCATGTGGAGCGGGAGCAAACTGCGGAGAAATGCAATGGGATTGCCGGACATTTTTTAGATCACGATGGAACCTCTTCTTAAAACCGTGCACACAGACCCATCAACCCTCACGATGGTTGAGACGGGTACTTCTTGCAGCGCGCCGGCGTCTATCACCAGATCAGGCTGCAGGCGGCTTTGCTGCATCTGCTCAACCACCTCTTCTATAGTGTAGCATGGATCGCTGCCGCTCCGATTCGCCGATGTTGCTATAAGCGGGTGGCCAAAGACTTTGCTCAAATTAGCGGCGATCGCATGGGAACTCACGCGCAGCGCCAGATGATCGTCCGGATGATGCGGCCACGCCTGACGGTACTTGAAGGGCAGCACCAGGGTCAGGGGGCCAGGCCAATAGCGCTCCGCGAGCCGCGCCGCTTCCGGTGAAAATTCCACCAGCGTTGCCGCATACCGGAAATCAGGAACGATGACCGGGAGCGGTTTTGTTGTGGTCCGATATTTTATCCTGAATACGCTCCGGTACGCCCGCGGGGAATAAAAATCGCCGCCAAGCGCATACGCGGTTTCGGTTGGATATACGACAGTGCCTCCCGACAACAGCGTCACAAGCGCTTCAGCGAGGATCCCAGCTTTGTTATTTGAGTCGTACTTGATTACTTTCATAGAGTAGGAACCGGGAATGAGGAACGAGGAAAGAGAATGCCCTCATTACGCGTTCCTCGTTCCTCCTTCCTCCATAGTATACCCCCTGAGTAGCATCACAGCTAGACGACAATGCTGATAATTTTTTCTTTGACGTAAATGATTTTTTTTGGCGGGGCGCCTGCGAGATATTTTTTGACTTGCGGCAGCGCGAGCGCGGCGCTACGAACCTGCTCTTCGCTCATATCCGGTATGATGGTCATCTCTGCCCTGACTTTGCCGTTGACCTGAACGCCGATCGTTTTAACTGCGTCTTTCAGAAGTTCCGGGTCAGCGTCCGGCCAGGGTTCCAGATGCACGCTCGCCGTACGCCCGAGTACCGTATGCCACGCTTCTTCGGAAAGATGCGGGACAAACGGCGCCAAAAGCCGTACGAAACGTTCAAGCGCGCCGCGACCGACCGTCTTGCTCTTCTGCAGTTCATTCAGGCATACCATAAGAGCGCTCACAGCCGTGTTAAACGACCTGCGTTCAAAATCCTGCCCCGCACGCAGAACTGTGCGATCAATGATAGCAAGTTCTTCCGGCGGGCTTACCGAAAGAATCGATACGGTCGTCAAATACTGCCACAGGCGTTTGATGAACCGGGCAACGCCCTGCAGATTCGTGTCGCTCCACAACTTTACCTGGTCATACTCACCCATGAACATCGTATAGAGCCGGAACGTGTCCGCGCCGTATTTCGCTACGATATCGTCGGGATTGATCACGTTACCTCGGGACTTTGACATTTTCTGCCCGTCAGGGCCCAGGATCATGCCATGCTGCACACGCCGCTGGTACGGCTCGGAAGTGGGCACGACTTTCTGGTCATAGAGAAACTTATGCCAAAAACGTGAGTATAAAAGATGCAGGGTCGTATGCTCCGCTCCTCCATTATACAGATCGACCGGCAGCCAATACTTCAATTTCTTCGAATCGGCAAGCTGTTTCTTATTGCGCGGATCGATATAACGCAAGAAATACCATGATGAGCCTGCCCAGTTGGGCATGGTATCGGTCTCGCGTTTTGCCGCGCCATTGCAGTTCGGGCATTTCACGTTCACCCATTCTTTTATTTTTGCCAACGGTGATTCGCCGGTATCTGTCGGCTCATAATATTCAACATCAGGCAGTTCAAGCGGCAAGTCCTTTTCATTGAGCGGTACATATCCGCATTTCTCGCAGATAACAATAGGTATCGGCTCGCCCCAATAATGCTGGCGCGAGAATATCCAGTCGCGCAGTTTGTACCGCACGGTCATTTCACCGCCCACGGCTTCTGTGATCGCTGCACGCGCTTTCTCCGACGACATACCGTCGAATTTTCCTGAATTAACCAAGGTGCCTTCGCCAATATATAACTCCCCCTCACCCCCTCTTAGGTTAAGAGGGGGAACCTCTGCCCCTCCCCTTACAGCAAGGGGAGGTTGGGAGGGGTTATTTTCTGATTGTCCAGCAACGACCTGAGCAATAGGCAATTTACACTTCTTCGCAAATTCAAAGTCGCGCTGGTCATGCGCAGGCACGGCCATGATGGCGCCGGTGCCATAGCCGCTCAATATATAATCGGCAACCCAAATAGGAATTTCTTCATTGTTCGCGGGATTTATTGCTTTAATGCCTTTCAATTCAACACCAGTTTTTTCTTTGGTTTCCTGCCGCTCTCTCTCGGTCTTCCGCGC
>JACQKJ010000011.1 GCA_016204595.1 Candidatus Komeilibacteria bacterium
AACTTTTCACTTTTAACTTTCTTATGCCCTTCACACACCTTTCAGATCTGCTTGGGAAAAGCGTCCGCAAAAAAGGACTGTCTTCGCAAGTGGAAGCGGCTATGATCTTGGAATTGTTCCAGCAGAAAGCCAAAGAACTGTTCGACGCGTCTCTGCTTCCGTCCATGCGGCCGCTCTACGTGAAAGACCGGGTGCTGACAATTGCGGTCCTCTCGCCTGTGCTGGCTCAGGAAATCAAATTACACGAACCCGCGATCATCGAGTACATCAATGCCAAAGCCGGCGGGAAAGCCGTAGAGCATATTCGGTTTCTCTCGTAATTAAATATACCCGCAGAAAACCCGTCGTCTACTGGAGGACTATTTTTATTAAAAAAAGAGAGCCCTTAACGCTTCCGGTAAAGGAAGGGGCTCGTACGGAGACCGAGGTCTCGAAGGAGGCTGTTACAGGACGACCTCGTCATGCAACCAGATCTCATCGCTGTATAGCAGACTCTTGTCGCGCTCCGACTGTGTCGGGTTGAGTTTGTGCGGCATGGCGGAGGAGCTGCGATTACCGGATGGAGGACCGCTGCTCTTGTCCGACCATCTATTTCGTCGGAGAATGCGAATCATTCGGATTGCCAGGTAGAGCAGGTTCCCAGTCAGGTACAGGGTTGCGGTTACAGCTGGCCCGATAATCCACCACCGTCCTCCGAAAAAGCCGGGATGCATACCGCTCATCAGCCACGTTGGCATGCTGCCGACGCCGACCCAGAAGCTAGTCCAGAACATGAAGGCGATATCGTCGATATTGAGCCTGGAGCGCTGTAACTTCTCCATGAAGCCGAAGCCGAAGAACAAAGCGAATGGCCATGCGACGAAGAGAGGAGCGCAGAGGTTCCCAACGAAGCTCATGAAGAAAAACAAGACGGCGACCAAAACGTACACTTTCATGATCTCCTCCTGGCCAAAGGCCGATGAATCGAGCGTTGTATTTCAGAGAGCAAGGCCAAAAAATGTCAATTTTTGACAACACTACGTGATTTGTCCTTGTTAACCTATGTGAGTGAACAAAACGCCTTTTTTGACGTTGAGAAAGCATTACATCATTTATTATATCTCCTGTCAATAGCCAATTTCAGAGCGAGATAATTGCCTATCTATGCTAATATCGGTATAATCCATAACGCAATGTCAGTTCGCGGCCACATTTTATTCATGCTCATGGCCACGCTTATCGCGTGGATCGCCTGGCTCATGGTACTCATCAACGTGAACCCGACAATGGCCGCATGGTGGGGGTTTACCCTTTTTTACGTGACATTTTTTTTATCATTGTTCGGATCATTCACCACGCTGGGATTCGTATTCCGCTCGCTCTTTCTTATCCGGCGTAAAACAACGCAGTACAAGATCACAACATCCCTGCGTCAGGCGTTTCTGTGGTCAGCTGCGCTTATCATTGCCTTGGGGCTGCAGGGGCAACGGCTGTTGTCGTGGTGGATCTTCGCCATCATATTGATCGTATTCGCGTTGATCGAATTTTTCGTCGTCAGCGTTCGCAATGCTTCCGAACAAATTGAATGATATGCAGGACAAACTCGAACAGATCAAAAAAGAATTCATCGAATCCATTCATCGGATGACGAACCGCGCCGGCTTGGAGGAGCTGGTGACGAAGTATGTGGGAAGAAAGGGCATTCTTACGCAGGCGATGCGCCAGGTCAAGGAGATCGCTCACGAGGAGCGTCCCCGCATCGGCAAACTTGCCAACGACATCAGGGAAGAGGTGGAGCGCATGGTCAAAACCGCCCGGCAGAAATTCGGCGATACTGCTGAGGCTGTTGTTTTTGACGCGACCGTACCGGGCGAGCGCAAAAACCTCGGTCATGTGCATCCGCTGACGATTATCCAGTACCAACTCGAAGATATTTTCCGGCAGATGGGTTTTATGGTGCTTGACGGACCCGAAGTTGAATCTGAATATTATAATTTCACGGCGCTCAATATTCCGGCTGATCATCCGGCGCGCGACACGCAGGATACGTTCTGGCTCCGGGATGGCAATCTGCTCCGCACGCACACATCGCCCGTGCAGGTGCGCGCTTTGCAAAAGCACGGCGCCCCGTTCCGTGGGATCGTGCCGGGCCGCGTGTTCCGCTATGAGGCGACTGATGCGTCGCATGAGCACACGTTCCACCAGATGGAAGGGCTCATGGTCGATCGCGATATTTCCATCGGCAATCTTGTGGCGGTCATGAAAGCGCTCCTGCAGAATATTTTTAATACGACAGTGGATGTGCGGCTTCGCCCCGGTTTTTTCCCGTTCGTGGAGCCGGGTTTTGAATTGGATATCAAGTGCCTTATCTGTCACGGCACCGGTTGCCCGGTCTGCAAACGAACCGGCTGGGTGGAGTTGATCCCCTGCGGCCTGGTGCATCCGGCAGTGCTTCGTGCCGGCAACGTCGATCCCGAGATCTTTTCCGGTTTTGCTTTCGGACTGGGATTATCGAGACTGGTTATGATGAAGTACGGCATTGACGACATCCGCCTGCTCATGTCCGGCGATCTGCGATTTATCAATCAATTCTAGACAATGCTGCTTTCCCTCAACTTCATCAAACAATACGTAAAGCTGCCGGACGTGAAGCCTGCCGATGTCGCGCTGGCGCTTACTATGTCGACCGTGGAGGTCGAGAGCATTACTGATCAGGCTGCACATCTGGAAGGTATCGTGGTCGGACGGGTGCTGGAGATCGTGAAGCATCCGCAGGCCGATCGTTTGTGGATATGTCGCGTCGACGTGAAGAGCGAGGAGCTGCAGGTTATTTGCGGCGGCAGTAATCTGAGCAAGGGAATGTATGTTGCGGTTGCCAAAGTGGGAAGCAAGGTCCGTTGGCACGGCAAGGGCGAGCCGATCGTTTTGGAAGCGGCTAAGATACGGGGTGTGGAATCGCACGGCATGATCGCGTCGTCAAATGAGATCGGGCTTGCGAACCTGTTTCCCGCAGGTGATGATCATGAAATTCTCGACTTGTCCCCTTACCGTGTGCGGGTGGGCGATCCGCTCTCGAAAGCCTTGGGGCTTTCGGACACTATTTTTGAAATTGACAACAAGTCGATGACGCACCGGCCTGACCTGTGGGGGCAATATGGTTTGGCACGTGAACTTGCGGCCATTTACGACACAAAGCTGAAGCCCATGAAGAGCGCTCCGATTCCTGAACTTGAAGGCCCGCAGCTGCAGCTTTCGCTGACCGTGAAAGACGCCAAACTCTGCCCGCGCTATGCCGCGCTTATCCTTGATAACGTGATTGTCGGCCCCTCTCCCTGGTGGCTACGCCGCGACCTGGAAGCTGCAGGCATCCATTCGGTGAATGTCATCGTTGATTGTACCAATTACGTGATGTTGGTTCTTGGTCAGCCTCTACACGCGTTCGATTATCAATCAGTGCCGCATCAGGCGATAACGGTGGAACCGGCAGGCGAAAAAATTTCATTCGCGGCGTTGAACGGCAAGACATACGAACTTCCGCCTGAAACGCTTTGTATCAAGGACGGCGCACAGACGCTCGCGATAGCCGGCATCATCGGCGGTACTGAGAGCTTGATCACCGACAAAACAAAAACAATTGTGATCGAATCGGCGCATTTCAATGCTTCGGCGATCCGCAAAACAGAGATGGCGTTGGGGTTGCGCACCGAGGCGTCCAGCAGATTTGAAAAAAAACTCGACCCAGTTCTGGTACCGCAAGCGCTCGGCATGGTCGTGGAGCTTATCCGGCAGCTCGCCCCCGGAACGCAGGTGGCAAGCAGGGTCTATGAGGTCGATCACCGTTCTCCGGAGCGCCCGGTCATTCAGATCGAGAAAAAATTCCTGGACAAACGCCTCGGGACCGAGCTTGATTCGAAAGAAGTGGTTTCCATTCTGAAACGCTTGTCGTTCGAGGTGGGTGTAAAACGCGGGACGTATACGGTGACGGTTCCTTCTTTCCGCGCGCGCGATGTGGTAGCGCCGGAAGACCTTGTTGAAGAGGTGGCGCGCATTCACGGTTATAATGCTATTCCTTGGGCGTTGCCGACGGTGACGCTCGCGCAGCCGGCGCGAATGCTGGCATCACGGGTTGAGCGCGAGATGAAAATCGCACTCACCGGAGACTTCGGGTATAGCGAGATCTACACCTATTCGTTCGCGGATATGCTCTGGTCAGACACCCTTGGTTTTAATCGCAATCGCCTGACCGTTGCTAACGCGCTGACGCCTGAGCATCAGTACCTTCGTTCGTCTCTGTTGCCCTCGCTCATCGCGCGCGCGGTCGATAATCTGCGCTGGTATCCTTCGTTCAAACTTTTCGAGCTTGGCCGCGTGTTTTCCAAACAGGCTGGCGAGTTCGCTACGGACGCATCGAACACGTCATTTTTGCCGAGCCAGCCGATCATGCTCGCTGGCGTCGTCGTTGCGCCGAAACAGGAGCTTGAGACCGCCTACGCGTCGGTGAAAGGGGAGGCAACGGAACTGCTGCGTATCTTGAACATTGCCGTATCGTTCAAAGAATCAAAACAATATGGGTTTGCGTCGCCGTGTTTTGAGGTTCGGACACAGAGCGGATCCGTAGGTTTTTTTGGCGTTGTGAAACCGGAGATCGCGGGCAACGATTTTAAAAATAAGGCGGTTCTCTGGTGGGAGCTGCAGTTCGGCGAATTGGTGAAGTTTGCGGACTTCTCGAAGACCTATGAGCCGCTTCTCAAGTTTCCGTCGATAATACGCGACATTTCTATACTAGTTGATACCAAGACGACCTGGGCCGCGATCGACAAATCGCTTCAGAACGTCTCGCCGTTGGTCCGCAGTATCGAACTTTTTGACGTGTATTCTTTCAGCAAGGCCACTAAGGAGAGTATGGGAAGTAAAAAATCGGTGGCGTTCAGCATCACGTTCGTATCAGATGAACGCACGCTCGCATCCAAGGAAGTCGATGTCGTTATCGATAAGATCAAAAAGATCCTGGCAGACAAGTTCGAAGCCATTGTACGCTAGATAGCAAAACACCCTCCCCGTCGGAAGCGATCGATTGTGTCGATCCTAACGCGCCCAAGGGACCTGCGCCCGACTTCTTCTACCGGGAGTATTTCTGGTACGAGAAGCTCACCACGATCAACACCTGACGGCTCACCACCGTCCAAGAGCCCTGCGGGGAGACAGAATGTCGTCTCTCCCGGGGCTTTTTCATTTTTGCAAAAAAAAGAAGAGGCCCCGTTCGCTTTCGCTCGTAGGGGCCTCGAGATTGGAGACAGATCAAGTAAGTCGTCCCTTCGGCAGGACAGGGTTCCACATCGGGACCTCGCCTTTGCCATGGCACTCCCAGCACTTGTGATAGTTTGCCTGTTCTGTTTTGGTCAGACAGGTTTTGGTTCCGCCACAGACTCGACAGGGTCGACTGCTGTAGGGATGCTTGAATGTCCCGGATCCCTGGCACGTTCTGCAGGCAACGACGCGGCCAAGACGCTGCTTGAAGCGCCCAGTGCCCTTGCAGGACTTGCACGCAAAGGTGCACGGCTGAGTACCGTATTCATCGCACTCCGTGCAGACGCGATAGCCGATGCCGTACGTTACGGTGTACCCCTTGTGCAAGCAAGCAGGGCAGTCGATGCCGTTCACGGTGGACTCAAGTCCAAGGCCAAGCTCCGAAAGCGGTGTGCCATCGACGGTGGTGAGTTCTCGGCAAGACGATCCTTCTGAAAGGACCCCTGATGACCCGTTGAGCGATACCAGATAATCGTACGCCTCCTTCATCGCGATGAAAACGCTCTTCGTGTCAGCACCACTGAGATCGGTGTGCAGCTTCTTGGCCGCAGCGCGGTATGCACTTTTGAGGTCGTCGGAAGTGGTGGGAAGCGTGAGGTGAAAGTACTTCTGTGCCAGCTCATGCGGGTCTTGGTTCTTTATGGTAGCCATTGGGGGCTGCCTCCTCAAAGAAAGGTCAAGTATAAAGGACAGTTGGAGACCGATAGAATATTGTACATTATTCGTCCATTTCTGTCAAGTATATGTACTAGAAGGGTACATCGGTAACACTTTGTGGTATTTGTAGTGAAAATTCATAGGGGTCGCATAGCCCAAGGTC
>JACQKJ010000071.1 GCA_016204595.1 Candidatus Komeilibacteria bacterium
CTCGATTGCCTGGTCTGGTAGCGAATTCGGTGTCGCGCAGAGCACGATCAACGTTCCCACATGGGATATTCGCCTGACACGATACGATGGTCTTGGTACGAGCGTAACAACGACACTGGCAGGGAACACGTCCTGCAGCTCGTATTACCCGCAGCTTACGTGGACCGGATCCGAATACGGAGTCATCTGGGCCGATTGCACTGCAGCGAACAACGACTGGGAGATTTACTTCTCCCGGCTCGATAGAAGCGGCAAGAAGATCGGACAGGATCTCCGCCTTACGAATGCAGTCGGATTTTCCGCATATCCGTCCATAGCGTGGAACGGTGACGAGTACGGATTCGTCTGGCACGATCGGCGATACGATTCGGGCGATATTCTCTTCGCGCGCATTAACCGCTACGGGTACAAGATCGGTACCGATGTGCGTCTGACCACGCATCCTTCTTCGTCCCAGTCACCTTTCATTACTTGGACTGGCAGCGAATATGGCGTTACGTGGTATGACTATCGCGACGGGAACTACGAAGTGTATTTCACGCGCATGGACCGTACTGGCGTGAAGATCGGAAGCGACATCCGTGTCACGACGAACGCATACCAGTCATACAATCCGGTCCTCTCATGGAACGGAAACGGATATGGTATCAGTTGGTACGACACGCGAAACGGTTCGACGGAAATTTATTTCGCAAAGCTGTCGCCTGACGGCACGAAACTGACTCCGGACATCAGAATTACCAACGCGTCCGATAGCTCGATGTACCCGTCGCTCTCCTGGACTGGTTCTGCGTACGGTCTCGCATGGTATGACCGTCGCGACGGAAACAACGAGATCTACTTCACGATGCTGGATGTGAACGGAGTAAAACTCCAGATAGATCAGCGGTTGACGACTGATGCGGGCAACTCCCAGTACCCTGCTCTGAGGTGGACCGGCTCACGTTTCGGCCTGGCCTGGCTCGATAATAGAACCGGTGCAAGCGAAGTGTACTTCACTTCGATTACATGCAACTGACTACTTCAACTAGTTCTTTAACTGATCGAGCGATAAAGCTCATAAATTCAGAAGCCCTGACCAAGGAGGATCAGGGCTTCTTTCTTTCCAGCAGAACAACCTGATTCGCCTTACGATTTACGCTATTTCATGGTATACTATGGGCAGTTTTTTGTAACATGGAAGTCCTCAATCTCATCAGGCAGCACCGCATACTCCTCGCAGTCGCAACCATACTCATCTTGGCGGTTTTCTATCTATGGAACGACATCAGCTCGGTCTCGCTTGATTTTTTACAAGGAAGAAAACCTGAGGTACAGACCGTTTTGAAATGTAAGACAACGCATCTTGACGGATCAGTGCTTACAGCGCGGAAAGAATTGCAAGACACCATCCGCCTGCTCATTCATTTTAACGAAAAACCGTCCGATGATGCCCGCATTTTCCTGGCAGAAAACGGCATACGGATCTATCCTGACTCATGGGTGTACGAGTATCTGGTAGCCGACGCCACAGTTTCGAGTTTGTGTTTTGCGGACAGCTTGCCGGGCATTACCGGCATCTCAACAGGGGAGTAACTACCTATGCATTTGCGAACCATTCGTTCAATACTGCGGCTCAACGGGAAGCGCGTTTTGGTTCGCTGCGATCTGAACGCGTCCATCACCAACGGCTCCTTGGGCGCGGATGACCTTTGGAAGCTCAAAAGCGTTATCCCGACCATACGATATCTGCGGCGCAAAAAAGCACGCATCATTCTGGTGTCGCATCGCGGCAGGCCAAAAGGCTACGACCATGACCTGACGCTCGCGCCGATCGTGAAAAAATTGTCGTCACTGCTTGGCGTTACGATACCATTGTGGCATAGCGATTTCGATACGTATGAAAAACGTTCGAAAGAGTTGAAGCCGGGCGCCATCGGCTGCCTGGAAAATATCAGATTCAATCATGGGGAGGAACGGAATGACGAACGATTGGGCAGATCGCTGGCGCGGCTCGCGGATATCTATGTCGATGATGCGTTCGGTAATATACATCGTACCCATGCGTCAATGGTGGCGGTAACGCGGTTCCTGCCTTCGTACGCTGGCCTTTTGGTGCAATACGAAGTGGAACACCTGCAGGGTTTGCTGCAACGGGCTCGGCATCCCATCGTTGCGGTCATCGGCGGTAACAAAATATCGACGAAGATCCTTTTGATCAAGAAATTACTGAGGCGAGTCGACTGGGTGCTGCTTGGCGGCGCTCTTGCGAATACGGTTCTCGCGGCAATGGATTACAAGATCGGGCGCTCCATCGTCGAGGAAGATATGCGATCCTGGAGCAAGAGTATTCTGCATAATAAATTGAAAGTGCCGCTGGACGCGCGTGTTGCGCCGTCGATCCAGTCGAGCGCGGCACGGTATGCTGCGATCGGGGCGGTGCGAGACAAGGAGATGATCCTAGATCTGGGCCCTGACACCATCGCGTTTTACGCAAGCATTTTGAAGCTGGCGAAGACCGTTGTGTGGAACGGCCCTGTCGGGTATTTCGAAGATCAGAGGTTTGCCGTAGGCACCAAAGAGCTGGTCAAGGTGCTGACGCACATCAAGGCGAAGGCGTATGTCGGCGGCGGCGAAACCGTGAAAGCGGTGCTTGAAGAGAACGCAGAGGATAAGGTCCGCTTTATTTCAACCGGCGGCGGCGCTATGCTGTCGCTGCTTGAAGGCCGACCGCTTCCCGCCTTGCGCGCTTTGCAAAAATAAAATGGACACTTCGATACAAAAGATCACGGCTTTGGAAATACTTGATTCACGCGGGAATCCGACTATCCAAACGACGGTACACCTTGCGAACGGCGTTACCGGGACTGCGGCAGTGCCCTCCGGCGCTTCAACCGGCGAATTCGAGGCGTATGAACTTCGTGACGGGGATCCAAAACGCTATGAGGGCAAGGGGGTCCTGAAAGCGGTCGGAAACGTCATACAGCGGATCGCTCCGGAGATACACGGCCTCGATGTCACCGATCAGCGCAGGATAGACGATTGTATGATCCAACTCGACGGCACGGACAACAAAAGCAGTTTGGGCGCGAACGCGATAGTGGGCGTTTCACTTGCCGTGGCGTGCGCGGCGGCAGCCGCGACCGGACTCCCGTTGTATCGGTATCTGCGAAAACTTTCGGGCATGTCGTCTGATCAATTTTTGTTTCCGGTTCCTTTGATCAATGTCATAAACGGCGGCAAACACGCGAGCACCAACCTTGATTTGCAGGAATTCTGGATCATTCCACATCGGGCAGGACGGTTTGTCGAACGGGTCAGGCAGGGGAGCGAGATATTCCAGCGCCTGGGCGAGCTGCTTGTCGAACAGGGCATGGACACGGATCTGGGTAACGAAGGCGGCTATGCGCCGAACTTCAGGAATCATGAGCAGGTCGTTAAGCTGTTGCTGCAGGCTATCGAACGAGCAGGGTATGCGGCGGGCGACGCCATCTCGCTTGGGCTGGATGCAGGATCATCGGTCTTGTATGACAAGGAACGGGAAGTGTATTCGCTCGCTCTGGAGGACGCTGAATATTCAAGTGGCGATATGAGCGATTATTTTATCAGGATGTTCGATCGCTACCCGTTCGCCGCGGCAGAGGACGTGCTTGCTGAAGAGGATTGGATCGCCTGGCAAAAAATGACCGCCCGCTTGGCGGAAACGAACCCCGCCTTGAAGCTCATTGGCGACGATCTCTTCGTGACCAACACTGCCCGGCTGCAGAAAGGGGTCGATCTGAAATGCGCTAACAGTATTTTGATCAAGCCCAATCAGGTCGGTACGCTGACAGAGACCCTGGAATGCATCGCGCTCGCGCAAAAAAATCGGTATGCAATTGCCATATCACACCGGAGCGGCGAAACCCCAGACTCGTTCATTGCCGATCTCGCGATCGCCGTGAACGCCGAGTACATCAAGACCGGCTCGACGGCCCGGGGCGAACGCACGGCAAAATACAACCGACTGATAGAAATTGAACAGGAGATCCATGGCAACGACTAAACGAAAACCTTTTGTATTGCTGATTTTTGACGGCTGGGGCATAGGCCCCCGTGATGCGGCGAACGCCATTCACGTCGCGCGCACGCCGAATTATTCCGCATACGTCAGAAAAAATGGCTATACAGAACTCAAAGCATCGTCGGTCAGCGTCGGCTTGCCTGCCGGTCAGGACGGCAATTCCGAGGCAGGGCATATGAATCTCGGCGCCGGCCGGGTCGTGGAGCAGGATAGTGTCATGATATCGCGTGCCATCTCGAACGGTACTTTTTTCAAAAACCCCGCGCTCATACAAGCGGTCAAGCACGCCAAGAAACGGAAGAGCAACGTACACCTGATGGGCCTTTTGTCGAACGGGCAGAGCGCCCATTCGCACCCCGACCATTTGATAGCGCTTATCACTTTTTTCCGGTATCAGAAGGCTGGCAAGGTTTTTTTGCATCTGTTTACTGACGGGCGCGACAGTTCGCGGTATTCGGCGATCCGCCTACTCCGAAGATATCAGAATTTTTTTAATTCGCAGAGCACCATTGCCACGATCATCGGCCGCGCCTACGCCATGGATCGAAAGAAAGACTGGTCGCACACCGAACTCGCGTACAACGCGATGGTGGAGGGCAAGGGGGAGAAATATGCGAGTTCCGCAGAAGACGCAATCATCCAGGCGTATAATCGCGGAGAAACCGATGAGTTTATTCTGCCGACGGTCATCGCCGCGAACGGCAAACCCGTCGGCAGGATCAGCTCCGGGGACAGTGTTGTTTTTTTCAACCTGCGGTCGGACCGCGCACGCCAGCTGTCAAAGCCGTTCGTCCAGCCGGATTTTGAAAAGCTCAACCGCGGCGCGTTCCGGCGGCAGCGGCACCTGAAGAACCTTTTTTTCGTTGCCATGACCGATTTTGGACCTGACCTCTCGTTGCTCACGGCGTTTCCCAGCACTGATATCGTGGACACGCTGCCGGTCGCTCTCAATCATCTCCGTCAACTCTACATTGCCGAGAGCGAAAAATATGCGCACATCACCTACTTTTTCAACGGCGGTTATGACAGGACCATTGCAGGGGAGAAACGTATCATGGTCCCGTCACCTGATGTGCTTTCGTACAAAGCAACGCCGCGCATGGGACTGCCCAAGATAACCGCCCGCATACTGCAAGCGCTCCGCAGCAAGCGGTATGATTTTATCGCAGCGAACGTTTCGAATGCGGATATGCTTGCACACACGGGCAGCATCAAGGCCGCGGTCTTGGCGATCGAGTGTATCGACAAGTGCTTGGGCATCATCGTAACCGAAACACTGGCTCATTCCGGCACCGTGGTGATCACGGGCGATCATGGCAATGCGGAGGAGCTGGTCAACCGCAGGACCGGCGAGATTGATACGGAGCACTCGGCCAATCCGGTGCCGCTCATCATCATTCGCCCAGGAACCGCAGTACGCTTGCGGAAGTCAGGCAAACTTGCTGACGTGGCTCCGACGATCCTGGAGCTGATGGGGGTCAGGAAGCCCGAATCCATGACCGGGAAAAGTTTACTGGTTTGATACTATGGCAGCAGCAACCACTCTCACACGCCCCCGACCGCTCGTTCTCGTGGTACTTGACGGCTGGGGCATTGCACCTCCGTCACGGGCAAACGCCATCAGTCTTGCGCGCACGCCGAACATGGACTCCTATCTGAGCTCCTATCCGTCAATGTCCATCCAGGCCGGCGGCGAGTCTGTCGGTCTTTCATGGGGGGAGATCGGCAACTCCGAGGTGGGTCATTTGAGTCTGGGTTCCGGACGCGTCATGTATCAGAGCCTTCCACGAATTTCGAAGGCGATTGCGGAAGGAAGATTTTTTAAGAATCAGACCCTCCTGCAGTTATGTAAGACCGTACAGCAGCGCGGCAGGGCGCTTCATCTCATGGGGCTTGTCAGCTCGGGCGGGGTACACAGCTATAACGAACATCTCTATGCATTGCTCGAGCTCGCGGCGGAGCAGAAGCTTACGAAGGTGTATATACATTGTTTTCTCGACGGCAGGGATACGCCCCTGAACAGCGGGCTTAATTTCATTACGAAACTGCAGGACACCATCACAAAATTGGGAGTCGGCGCAATCGCATCAGTGAGCGGTCGATTCTATGCCATGGACCGTGATAACCATTGGGAACGCATTGCAATGGCATATAATGCCATCGTCAAAGGCGAATCCGAAAAAAAATCCTCATCTCCTCTCAACGCCTTGAAAGAGTCCTATGCCAACCAGGTCTACGATGAACAGGTGTATCCGACCGTTATCACCTCCCAGGGCAAAGCAGTCGGTACCGTCACGGATGGCGATGGGGTGATTTTTTTCAATTTCAGGGCTGATCGGGCCAGGCAGATGACAAAAGCGTTCGTATTGCCCGGGTTTGAGAAGTTTCCCCGGGAGTATTTGAAGGATGTTATTTTCGTCACGATGACCGAATATGAAAAAGATCTCCCGGTTGAGGTTGCGTTTCCGCCTGAAGTCGTGACGACGCCGCTCGCGAAGGTGTTAAGCGATGCCGGGCTGACGCAGCTGCATATCGCCGAAACCGAGAAATATGCGCACGCGACCTATTTTTTCAACGGCGGCCAGGAGGTGCGGTATAAGGGAGAAGATCACGTGCTCATCCCGTCAATACGGGTACCGTCATACGATCAGAAACCTGCCATGAGCGCGCGCGAGATTACCGCCCGGGTCATCGCGGAGATCAGAGAATCAAAGTATGACTTCATCGTGATCAATTTTGCGAACGCGGATATGGTCGGACATACCGGCAACCTGGAAGCAACGATAGCGGCCGTTGAGATCCTCGATGATGCCATTGGTCAGATCGTTGAAACGGTCAAAGCCTACGATGGCGCCGTGCTCATCACCGCCGATCATGGCAACGCCGAAACCATGTTTAATCTGCAAACCGGGGTCATCGACAAGATGCACTCCAACAACCCGGTGCCCTTCATCATCATCGGCAAGCGTTGGGAAGGCAAGAATGTGACTTCTGGCGTTCGGGGCGTTGATCTGAGCGGGGCCGCATCGGCAGGCATTCTGTCTGACGTGACGGCGACAATTTTGAAAATTCTGGGCATTCAAAAACCAGATGAGATGATCGGCACGCCGCTGATTTAGTTAATGCGTATTTAAAATCAATCCGCCGATCGAGCGAAAGCTCGACCGGCGGCATGTGCTTCAGGGGTTCTTGGCCCACAAGAAGTAGAGTACCACCAGAAGCACTATGAAGAGGCTTGCCTGAATCCCTCCCATGAGCCACACGCCGATGCCCGTCAGAACCAAATTCTGCCAGAAACCTTCCGGCTGCAGTAGCACTCGAATACCGAGGTAGATCCAGAACGGAATGAGCGCGATAGCAGTCGCAAAAGCTGAAATGGCGGTATTGACAGTGACTGTCTGAAATCGGTCGCGCTTCTTCTGTCGCGAATCAATCTGATGCAGACTGTTGTCCATATTCCCTCCAAGGGAAGTTAAGGAACCTTAACAAAAAATAGAATAGCTGATGCTATAACGGATTAGAGTTTATGTCAAATTAACTGACCATGCCAACGGCCAGAGCCGTCAGCAGAAAACCCACTACGATGCCGGCGGATACCTCAGGCAATGAGTGACCCAGGCGTTCCGTGAGAATGGGAAATTTGTATTCCTCGCGATCCGGAAGTTCTTTGATCAGACGATTGAGGACGGTTCCGTGCACGCCGAGCTGGTAGCGGATGCCGAGCGCATCACGGAGCACCACGGCGAACAGTATCAGTGACAATGCGAACGCGGGGCTTGTGATGCCCTCAAAGTACCCCATCGTGTATGCCAGGGAGGTAACAAGCGCCTCATGCGACGAGGGCATGCCGCCGTATCCGCTGACGTGGCTCCAGCTGAAGGTACCCTTGGAATATTCGATTGCCATTTTGATGCCTTGGGTTACGAGCATCACGGCAAGTGGTATAATAAACAAATGCATGGTGTCATAAGTATACCAATCATGAGCATAAATTAAAATGACCGCCTTTTGGTCAAATGTATTCCTGGGGGTCATCCAAGGAGTCACCGAATGGCTGCCTATTTCAAGCTCAGGCCATCTGGCCTTGGGCGAGTATCTGATAGGATTCAGGCAGGACCTTGCCTATGACGTATTCTTGCATATCGGGAGCCTCGCGGTCATGCTCGCGTACTTTCGGCGGGATATTTTCAAGCTTTGCATTTCGCTTACGCATCGGGAGCGTCGCTCGGATCACCGTCTCATGGGATTCATCATTTTGGCAACGCTCATTACCATACCCATAGCGCTTCTGCTTGATCCAGTAGAACCCGCTCTTCGGCTACCGGCTTGGCTTGCGGCTGGCTTTGCCCTTAACGCGATAGCGCTTGCGTTCACGAGGAATACGACGGGTGAAAGAGGTACCTTCGGTTGGGGCAGTGCCGCGTTCTTGGGCCTACTCCAGGGGATAGCGGTCGTACCCTCCGTATCACGCAGCGGACTTACCATCGGAGCGGCACTGCTTATGGGTATCCGTCCCGAAGATGCTTTCCGTTTTTCATTCCTTATGGCGATACCGTCAATTGCCGGGGCTATCATATACAAGGTGAAGGATCTTGCGTGGAACCCGGAGTACCTCGTCGGTTTGTTCGCGACGGTTATCGCCGGATATGCGTCGCTATGGCTGCTTGAAAAAATAGTTATGCGGGATCGTTTGCATTGGTTCTGGATATATAATGCGTTCCTTGCTATCGTACTTTTATATGCATGAAGAATTCAAAGAATTGGCTGACACGTTCGGCACATACGCTCCCACGGCGCCGGATCTGACCGATGCAAAATGGCGTTCAGTGCTGCAGAAGATCCAGGTCGTGATGCCCGCAGGCGGGGAGAGCAAGCGGCTTCGAGGGGTGACGAAGCTGGGATATAATAAGATCTCTGCGCCGCTCCCGAACGGCGATACGCTCATCGAGCATAATATCAGGATGTATCGCGATGCGGGGCTACAAGAATTTATTTTGCTTGTCGGCCATGAAGCAGGATCGGTCGAGAAGTTGATAGGTAACGGGTCCAAGCTCGGTATTCAGGTCCGTTTCAGTCATGATCCGGAAAAGCCCGTCGGCACGGGCGGTGCCGTTCGGCTCGCTCTCGATAGTGGCTTGATCGACACCACGAAGTATCTCATAACGCATAACGCCGGTGATATTTTTTTCGGATATCCGGGCAGTCTACCGCGCGATTTCGTCTCACACCACATTCATTTTGAAAAGCAGGGCAGTATCGCAACGGTGCTGACAGCGCCGATGAGCCTTATACAAGGATCAGGTCTCAAAATTAACAACGGGTTTGTGGAAAAGGTCATCTATGAACCATATGTGCCCGTTCCGTACCATACAGCGGCAACTGTTTTTTCACCCGCTAGTTACGCTTATTTCAAGCAGCTCTTCGTCCCCGGAGAGAAAATTGAGTTCGAGCGCTCCCTTTTTCCTGCTCTTGCAGCGGAGCACAAATTGACAGCCATGAAAGTCGATAATCAGTATTCGCTGCAGGTAAAGAACGAGAAGCAATGGGAGCAGTTGATGAATATGTTCGGCAAATCATCATAAAACTATGCGACGCTTATTTCTTTTTTGTTTGATCCTGGTCATGGGGAGCTTGGTTTGGTTCGTGGCACAATTCCGGGCTCCTGAGGCGGAGGGGCGCGATGTCACGTTCGAAGTCAGACCAGGGCAGGACGTCAGCACCATCAGTAAAAATCTCAAAGACGAAGGCCTTATCCGTAGTTCATTCGCGTTTGAAACATATATTTGGTTCAAGCGGCTCGAACAGAAAATGCAGGCGGGAACATACCGGCTCTCGACTGGCGATACCGTTCTCAAGCTTACGCGCATACTCAGTACCGGCGCGGACCGGGAGGCGGACAGGGTCACGCTTATCGAGGGATGGACACTCAAGCAATATCGGGCATATCTGGTCGACCGGGGCATGTCCGGGTCAGAATTTGATGACCTGACCCTGCATCCGAAACAATGGATAGAAACGTACCCGTTCATAGAGTCTCTCCCTTCGAATGTAGACCTTGAAGGGTATCTGTTCCCGGATACCTACGCGGTCGGCTCTGACCATGCGCTGCGGCCGTTGATCGTCAAAATGCTTGATACGTTCGATCGCCGAGTGGTAAAGGGATTGTCCGATGCGTTTGCACGGCAAGACAATTCGCTGCACGAGGTTATTACCATTGCCTCCATCCTCGAACGTGAAGTGCGCGATACTGCTGACCGCAAAAAAGTCGCGGATATTTTTTACCGCAGGCTCGAGGAAGGGATCGCGCTGCAGTCTGATGCAACCGTTGCTTACGCCACAGGAAGCAAACGGAGCCAGGCAACCTTGGAGGATTTGAAAATTGACTCTTTGTACAACACGTATAAATACCGGGGATTGCCGCCCGGTCCTATCGGCAATCCGGGGCTGGATGCGATCGAGGCAGCTTTAGAGCCGACACCAAACGAGTACTGGTATTTTTTGACCGATACCGACGGAGGAGTGCACTATGCAAAGACATTCGATGAGCATAAGCAGAATAAGGTGAAGTATCTTTAACGGGGTTGACCCCGTTAGAAGTCCCGCATGACAACTGCTTGTCGGGTAGGCTGTGTTCTGTATAAGAAATAGTGTCCCGTATATGAATTTTTGCACGGGACCTCTAACGGGGTTGACAGCGCTGTCTCTTTCAATTAAGCTCGTTTCAGTATGATATATGCAAGCGCAAAAACATTGAATAATAACAACCGACCTCGCTGCCGGTAACTTTTGATTTTTGTCAGAATACCGCCGGCCGCGCAGCACGCGGCCGGTTTTTCGTCACATGACCAGATGATTGCTAGGTAGTTTCGCCCACGGGGCGACCGCCCTGCCCCTCGGTCTCGAGCTCGGGGTCGAGAGATGGGCGGCAAAGGTAGAACCCCGTACTAGACCTCGTAGGCTCGGTCAGTACGGGGCGGGGCGCTGCAGGTAAATGATTGCCGGGTAGTTGAGAGGTACAACGCCACACTGTTAATGTGGATACCGCTGGTTCGAATCCAGCCCCGGCAGCCATTTGTATGTACGCACTGCCTGCCAAGAAGTGAACGAACGGAGTGAGGTCTACTACGGGGTTAACGTTGGTATTGGTGGTTCTCAGCCAAAGGCTGATCCGCCGCGGGCGGAGAGTCCCTCCCTCGGAGCCATCAAAACTCATATGTTTTTATTGATGATTTTTTTGTTTTCAGAAAAAGAAAAACGCCCGCCTTCACCTCCGAGTAGGAATAGAAGACGGGCATAAAGGACAACCCTGCTATAACTGCCTTGAAGCCTTCGGAGGGTTACCGTTTCACCTGAATGGTCAGGGTAGCCCCATCGTCCAGAATCACACTCGCTTTAGTTCTTTCGAACCGCGGCGGATTGTGCAGGACGGTAAAAGGAACGTGTTCAGGAACGTCAACCTGATCCTCGTTTGGCGAAACCACGATGGCATTCATGGCCATGGAGATCGTCCGCTGTAAATACCGATCGAGGGCAATCGCGACGGACGATCCTTGTTCAACCACCAGAAGCGAACCCTCCAATGGATGCACGTAGACGCGACACTCCATCGAGCGGCTTTTGCCGCTGCTGTCGGTGATGGTCACAGTCGCTTGTGGAACAAAGTTCAGAATCCCTCCGCTGCCTACGGCATGCACAGATGAAGTGAGCAGCGTGAGGACGACGAGAAACACGACAGCGCTGATAACAACGCCCAGATGTGATCTACAGAAACGCATTGTTTTCTCCTTGAAGAAGTAGGTTTGGAATTCGTACTCTGATACAGCCCGCCGATAGGGGTGTCGTCAGAATTGTGGGGGACGATCCGTCAGATTACCTTCGGAATCAATGTGAAGCTTGGACAGTGCTTTGTCGATTTGTCCAATCTCGTGCTGAATGGCAGCCTCAAATGACTCGTGCCCGCCATTACGCACTTCTTGAAGCAGGCCCTCGAAACACGTCTGCACGAATTGCAACAGACCGTTCACCGCCTTTGGAGAAAAACCGCTTGGGGGCATATTGTCCTCTTTTCAATGAGCATCTGGCCCCATGCCAGAGTACCTCAGAAGTATAGTCGGGAATTTAAAAATGCGGTAATAAAATGCAGGTACATAATTACGATGTAAAAAAATAAGCCAACACAGGGTCTTTTTTTTGCAATCACTGTTGTCCGGTTTCTGACAACAAACCTACTCGAATGGCTTCGCTAATGGCCAAAGCGAATCAAAAATGATGCGATATGACTGCGCCAGTACTGGGCTTTCTAACCAGATGGCGAGTTCATCCTCATAAGAAATAATCAAAACTGTCTTGCCAAAAATATCAATGTTAACTTTGAGCGGGAAGTTGACCAGATAACGCGTTTCCATGTGATGCCGGAGCATAAACCGTGCGAACTCACGAGCTGCATCGGAATTATGCACAAGTATTTTTCCATATGAGTTTTGCTCTGAGAAACGTTTATTCCATCGCTTCCAATACGACGCGGAAAAATATTCATACGCATAATCAAGCAGGCCGCCGAAGTACCGACCCTCAATATTTTTACTGGCGCTAAGCTCGTCATTATACGCTTGGCCAATTCGCTCCAAACCTTCATAATATTTCGTTATTATACGCTTAGGGGACGGCAACTGCATATCTGCCAACCTAGGAATTGCGGCTTGAATTTTTGCAGCCGTCTCTTCCAACTCTTTTCTGCGTTCCCCGACAAGTTTCAGAAGTTTGTCAGGGTTAGCTGGTATATACTTTCGGCGTTGCTTACGAGTAATGTCGTATAAACCTAAATCAACCAGCTGCTCTGCCCCTTGGTATATTTGTTGACGGTTTATTTTAGTCAAATGGGACAGCTCCAAAACTGAAAGAATGCCGTGCCGAAGTGATGCCAGGTATAACTCGACCTGGACTGGTGTCAGGCCAAGTTCTTGCAGCAACCCCTTGAGTTCTATTTTCGGTCTAGCAGCCATTTATCAGTATTATAAATCAAAAGGGCTACTCGAGCAATTATGCAGCAGGTCTCAAGTCATGTGTAGAAACACAGTCCCTCTTTACCGCCTCGGATCGCGATCCTAACATCGTTTATGACTCGGACCTATCAAAAGTTCCTGTGAGATCAGAGGAACTTTTGTCATATGATATACTATAGGCATGTCCGATACAAAAATTGAAGCGAGAGCGACCTTGACCTGCCCCATGTGCGGCTTCAAGAAAGAAGAAGAAATGCCCACGAATGCATGCGTATATTTCTACAAATGTTCGAACTGTAATACGATGATTAAGCCAAAGGAGAAAGAATGCTGTGTATTCTGTTCGTACGCTGATAGGAAGTGTCCTATCAAACAGCAGGAGCAAATGTTATAGTGGGCTGATGGCGGGGTTGACTTAATCCACAGCCCTGCTATACTCCTTTTCGTACATCCGAAGACAGCAGGTGTCCCGCCAAAGGGACTTAATCTCCTGCCCAGGACAAACCTCTGAGTCTGCGGATTTGCGTAGACTTATTTTATTTATAACGCATGGCGCTATGGCTAAAGCACGACTGCGAAAAGAGGAGGAAATTAAAGGAATTCTAGATAAGCTTACGAAGAGCAAAGCGGTCGTTTTTGCGACTCAGAAAGGGGTGACGGTGCATGATATGGAAGCACTGCGCCGTGATCTTCGCAAAGAGGATGCAGAGCTTACGACCATCAAAAAAACACTGTTGAAGCGCGTGATGGCCGAGAAAGGGATACAGGCTGATGTTTCAGCTTTTGATGGTACCGTAGGTCTTGCATTTTCGTATGGTGATGAAGTAGCTGCTGCCCGGCTTGTCGCGGCATTTGCAAAACAGCATGAAGGAGTGGCCATAGCAGGCGGCATTCTGGAGAACAGCGCCGTCAGCTCCGAGATCATGAAAGCGCTTGCATCACTTCCCGGCAAGCAGGAGCTCCGAGCGGGCGTCGTGCGGGCACTGCAGGGTCCTCTCAGGGGTTTTGCAGGCGTACTTGCGGGTAATCTCCGCTCGCTCGTATATGTATTGAATGCGATCAAAGGATCGAAACCAAGCAATTAATTAACATCACCGCCCATAGGGTGGTCGCCCTTTGGGCGAAGTTATAAGTCAAAAAATATGTCAGACGAAAAGAAAGAAGTAAAAGTGCCGGCAAAGTTCCAGTCTTTGGTGTCGGAGATTGAGAAAATGTCGGTATTGGATCTTGCGGAACTCGTGAAGATTCTGGAAGACAAGTTCGGTGTTTCAGCTGCTGCCCCTGTTATGATGGGCGCTATGCCCGCAGCCGGAGGAGCTGCTCCTGCGGAAGAAGCGAAGTCATCATTCAACGTTGAGCTCACCTCTGCCGGAGCGAATAAGATCGCGGTCATCAAGGTCATTCGTGAATTGACCCAGGTCGGTTTGAAGGAAGCCAAGGATTTTACAGACTCCGCGCCGAAGGTGATCAAGGAAGGCGTCGAGAAAGCAGCGGCTGAAGAGATGAAGAAAAAGCTCGAAGAAGCAGGCGCTACTGTTGCCTTGAAATAATCGAGTTCAGTACGTCAAATCAAAGCATCCAGCGCCGCTCCTTCGGGAGCGGCGCTGTTTGGATTACTCAGTGATCGCGATGAGGTAGATTTTAGAACCGTTCAGCACCGCGACCGAGCTTTCGTCGGGGAGCAGGGCTAGATCCGCGAGATTCGTGAATTCTTTGGAAGTAAATTGGTCTTTGATCGCTCCCTGCTTTTCGAGAATAATGACGCGTTTATTGTCCGGATCGAGCACGTAGAGATAGTTCGAGTCCTTGGTCGTATAGATTTTTGCATGAGTCCCGATACGGGGGCTTGGTTCATGATACGCGAATTCAACGCGCTCACCGCGCAAGTATTTCACGATGCGGCCGTCTTCATTGAGCGTATAGAGATTGCCGTCAATGGTGAGATCGAGCGTTTGAGCAAGCAGAGTATCGCGCCCCCAGACGGTTCCGGTTGAGAAAACACCGCTGCTCGTGCCGTTGTATTTGAATATCGTGTGCGATCCGGCGTCCAAAATATAGAGATTATTCGCATACAGTGCAGCTGCGGTGATTGCTTTTTGCGAGGCGTCAGCCGTTACCGTAGCCGGCGTCAAAGCAGATCCTGAAAGCCGCAGCAAGGCATTGTCCGCAGTGGTGACGAATGTGTTCGTTCCGCTCGGCAGGATACGGGTGATGGCACTTGGGGCAGCGGCCACAGGCGTGAGCGTTCCATCCTTCCATCTGGAAAGCGCAGACCCGCTGCTTATGAGATAGCTGTCATCGGCGGCGTATGCCATCTGGTTAAATGAGTTTCCTGAAGCAGCAAGATCAGCTAGAACGAATGGAGAGGGTATATCATTGATATGTCGGATTTTGTTAAGATCTCGCCGATTATCTTCGAGATACCCGGCGATCTGGTCTTCCTGGGTTTTATTCGCCGGAGTAATGTCAGAAAGCAAACCGTCAATTTCCATCAGGAATTTTTCAGCTGCCTTCTCGTCATTATAGATGATCGCATCGTTCGCAGCTTCCTTTTTTTGAGCAAGAAGCGCAAGTGTTTCATCAAACGCGCTCTGGACTTTCTGCACCTGACGATATTGACCTTTGACCATCACTAGGTGAAGTAAGATAAAGACAAGCAGAGCGGTCAGCAGCAAGATGCGCCGCGAGTGCCTTGGAAGTCTGAGAAGCTGGTTTTTAAAGTCCTGGTACCGAGCCGTCACAAATTGCAGATATGCGTGTTCTCCGGCATTGCGTTCCCTGAATGAGATGAGAGCGGTCAGTAATTTCCAGAGCATCTTGGTGAGCACTACAAGCGATGCGTACACGGTTTTCAGATACTCGAGCAAAGCTCGCGCCAAAAATCGGAGAACTACGGCAGAGGCGGGCATTGGAGACCAGCGCGGCGAACGCCGCATTCGTCGCATCGGAACATGGGGGCGCAGCGTATCGAGCTCTTCAAAAGACGTATCCTGCGCGCCGATAGTTTCACTTGCACCGGCAGGTTCCGTAGTTCGGTAGCCGCGTTCGGCAAGCTCATCGAGCTCGGTTGTTGATTTGATGAACACCGACGCAAAACTGACCGATGGAGGAACCCCCGTCAGAAGTGAAGCGAGGCGCTCTTCGGCAAGCCGGGGCGGGATTTCATACAGGATTTTTTTTATTTTTTCCGTTGAAATGTAATCGATCAGCGGGGGCGTGGTGAACAGCATGGCGTTGCCGGGATCTAAAAGACCGCTTGTGATATGGGAAAAAAGCTTAAGCGGGTTAAACTGCTGCTGTTCAGAGACGCGCGTAAGGGAGGCTTGTTGTATCAGAAACGCCTGTATATCGCCAATCGACGAGAAATGCAGTTGGCCGCGGTCGGATATCGCTGCCAACATGGTGAGCGATGCGAGCCATCGCGGATCTCTGCGAGGGGCTATTTCCGGCAAGGCGATGTTCAGGGTTTCGAGCGTTTCTTCCAGCGTCAGCTCCGGCGTCGCGTGACGGGAGCCCTCGAAGGCGCGCACCGCTTGCTGTATGATTGCGGTCAATAATGATTGATCTGCGAATTTTGAGCGCGGATAGCTGATGATAAGTATAAGCTGTTGCAATGAACGCTCCGGATTCGATGATCCCCCCACGTAAATATCGGCATGCGTTGTGGCGTATGCAGGTTCGTGGAGGAATAATTTTTTGATTGTACTATCGCTGTCTGACATTGGCGGGTCTTGCTTTGTTGCTGCGTAATCATTATACTATAGGTACTTTTTTTAGTACACAGAGACATGCTGGAACAGCTTTTTGGCTCATCGTCGCGGGCGAAGATTATCAAGTTTTTTTGTACACATGACAATGAAACCGCTTATGTCAGGGAACTTTCACGTTCTCTTGATATCAAACTGAACGCTCTGAGCCGCGAACTCGACAATCTGACCCGCATCGGCTTTCTTGAAGCATATTCGGAAAAAGGGAAGAAATACTACCGGATTGATAAGACATTCCCCCTGCTTTCTGACCTGAAGTCCCTTATTATCAAGTCGATCGTCCTGCTGGAGCGGGCCGTGATCAAGGATTTGAATTCCCTGAAAGGCGTGCAGG
Source organism: Candidatus Komeilibacteria bacterium (assembly GCA_016204595.1). Classification (GTDB taxonomy): domain Bacteria; phylum Patescibacteriota; class Patescibacteriia; order UBA1558; family 2-01-FULL-52-15; genus JACQKJ01. Next base: position 17,146 of record JACQKJ010000071.1, read on the forward strand.
TCCTTATCCTGACGGGCCTTTTTTGCGGCGAAGACACGGGTACCGATATTTTGCTGGTCGGGAATATCAATCGTTTGCGCATTCAGAAGCTCATAAAGTCCCTTTCGCGGTCATTTTATCAAAATCTTCGATTTACGCTCTTCACGCCGCAGGAATATCGCTATCGCCTTGAGGTGACCGATAAATTCATTTACAATATTCTCAATCTCTCTCCGATCGTGATCCTGAATAAATTCAAGCAATGAGACAGATCAGTGCGCGCATCCGTACCGGGAGAGGATACACAATCGCGCTGACCGCAGTCGTCCCTGCACGTTCGAGGGCACAACCGCTTGTGGTCGTGTGCCATGGAATCGGGGTGGATTCAAAGAAACCGCTCATTGGTTCCATTCGAGACGCACTCCTCAGGGACGGATACGGAGTCGTGCAGTTTGATTTTGCCGGACACGGACAAAGCGGAGGAGGTATTCAGCAACGATTGGTGGGTATGTTCATCCGCGATCTCAGTACGGTCATAGACTGGCTCGCGGAAAAGAACATATCGAATCAGGAAGGCGTTGTGGTGGTCGGGCACAGCATCGGGGCGCTGACTGCGCTCCTGTATGCAGGCAGCAGGCCGACGCGCTTGCGCGCCATCGCACTCATTGGCTGCAACGCCCGCTCAAAGAAAAAATTCAAGGAGCTGCTGGCACGGAAGGTGCTCAGATTTGAGCGGACCTATTGGGTCGTCGGGCGCGCAAAGGTGGCACGCTCATTCTGGACGGAGCGAAATCGCTATGAGCCGCGGCTCCATGCAGGCAAGATACGTGTTCCGGTGCTCCTTATGTGCGGCTCGAATGACGTGACAAACCCTCCACGCGAGAGCAGGCTGCTGTATCAGTGGATACGGACGCGGAAAAAATTGGCGATTATTCCCGGTACCGATCATTATTTTAAATCTGAACAATCCCGGCTGCGGGCAGCGCGCGTTATTCAGACGTGGCTTAAAAGCGGCATATGAAGCGAGCGGTATTCATCGTAACGCGTTTTGATGACGGCGAGCTTCACTACGGATTACTCCATGACCGGAGATATGAAGCGTATATCCGGAACATAGACTGCCTTGACTCAGATCTGCTTCAGGTCATCGATACTACCACTTCTTCGTATGCGCTTGAAGGCATTGCGGTGGATCGCAGCGGGATCCGCGGATTTGCGTCGATTCGTCTTCTCTTGACGACGCTTAACTTCATTGCCTGGCTCAGAGATATACCGATCGTACCGATCAGCACTGTTTCAGCGGCATTGCAGGACGACCATTTCAATGAAAGTGTTCTGCATACGATCCGGAGTAACCCTCACTTCACCGAGCAGTTATTGCCTGAGTACGCGGGCCCAGCAGGCGTTACGGTGACGACTCGATCAAAGAAATTCAGGCTTCTTCGTAAAAGCTATCGATCAGGCGAACGGCCAAGCGCTTCAGCTAGGCGCTGAATACGCCGGCTCCACAATATTTTTAATCATGCTATACTAATCACATGGCATATCCGAAGAGGCGTCTCATATCCCATAATATTATCACGCAGATGCATAGCATGAAGGCTGATTCGCTGACCGGTTTTATTGCCGGTTTTCTGGTGGGGATCATCGGGATGTACGTATACGTCGTTATTATTGCAAGTATCGTGTAGGACCTGGTAGGTAATCCACAGGGGCAGGGCTAAACCTGTTTTTTTGTTTTCAACCGCTGAGTTATTAACAGCTCTTGCATTTTTTAGCTATTTTCTCGCGTAATAATGGATTGACCTTGATGCGGATGTGGTGTAAAATGGAATGGTGAAGATGTGAAGTGGTACAAAGTGGGGATAACTCCTGATAATTGTGGATAACTAAGGATATGCTCCTTGGAGAGTTTCGACACACTATTGATGATAAAAATAGGCTAGCCGTACCGGCAAAGTTTCGAAAAATGATTGAGTCTGGTGCGGTTGTCACACGGGGACTTGATGAGTGCTTGTTCTTATATCCAAAAGCAGCCTGGCAAGCCTGGGCCCAGCGATTGGCTACATTGCCCATCAGCCAGGCAAAATCACGTGCCTTCCTTCGGATGATGCTCGGGGGAGCTATGGAAGTCGATGTCGATAAGCAGGGGCGTGTCATGATCCCGGATTATCTTCGGGAATACGCTCAATTGAAAAAAAACGTTGTCGTTGCCGGGCTCTATGACCGACTTGAGTTATGGGACGCCGAGAAGTGGAAGCAGTATCAATCGCAGAACGAAAAGGAAAGCGCGCATATAGCGGAAACGCTCAGTCAGATGGGAGTATAGGATGGAACGCGAGTATTTTCACGTGCCGGTTCTCGCGGATGAGATTCTCGATCTTTTACAGCCGTCGTCAAATGATAATTTCGTAGACGGGACCATCGGTGGGGGAGGTCATGCGGAAAAACTGCTTGAGGCAACGGGGCCGCATGGCCAACTGCTCGGATTCGATCTGGATCCGCGCGCAGTGCGATCGGCGCAACATCGGTTGGCAAAATTCGGGACTCGTGCGACCGTTATCCAGGGGAGTTACGCGGAGCTTTCCGCCGCCATACGGCGATATCCGCAGATGCAACCGATACAGGGAATTCTGGTTGACCTTGGTCTTTCATCAGATCAGCTCGAAGTGTCCGGACGGGGATTCTCATTTCGGGATCAGGGCGCAGCAGATATGCGCTTTGATCCTGGCACGGGAGTATCGGCGAGCCGATTGCTTGCATCGGCGTCCGAGTCGGAGCTTGAACAGGTCTTTAAAAAATTCGGAGAAGTGCGCGCAGCCGCACGGCTCGCGCGGGCGATCGTTGCCCACCGATCGCGCGGTGAGTGGTCGGTACCGGAACTGGTCGCAGAGGTCATGAGCCTTGGCGCATCGCGGAGCGCACGGATCCACCCGGCAACCAAAGTATTTCAGGCATTACGAATCGCGGTGAACAAGGAACTTGATAATCTGATCTCTTTTTTACCGCAGGCGGTCGCGGCATGCAGTGCCGGCGGGAGAATAGCGGTTATTTCATATCATTCACTGGAGGATCGCATAGTCAAGGAATACTTCAAGCGCGAAAGTATTGACTGCGTATGTCCTCCCGAAACACCTGTATGCAGATGCGGCCACAGGGCGACGGTACGCATAGTGACGCGGCGACCTGTCGTGCCATCATCGCAAGAGTTGTCGTCGAACTGGAGGGGCAGAAGCGCCAAGCTCAGAGTTGCAG
>JACQKJ010000072.1 GCA_016204595.1 Candidatus Komeilibacteria bacterium
ACGGTGTGTAAGAATCCTTTCTCTTAACCGTCTCTTTATATAGGGCGCATGGTGACTGAAAACCAGTTTCTCAAGGCCTACGAGGAAAACGCTGACGCTTTGTTCAGGTTCTTTTACTTCCGTGTCTATGACCGCGAAAAGGCCAAGGACTGTCTGCAGGAGACTTATTTACGCACCTGGAGCTACTTAGCGCAGGGCAAACAGGTCAAAAATCTCAAGGCATTCCTTTACCAGGTCGCGCGCAATCTCATCATTGATGAATCGCGCAAAAAAAAGGCCGAATCGCTGGATAGCCTCCGGGAAAAGGGATTTGAACCCTCGTCCGATGAGCACGGCAGCCTCATCGCAGGTATTGATGCGCGCCTGGTCGTGGCGGTCTTCGAAGAACTCGACGATAAGCACCGGGAAGTCGTAACTTTGCGCTATGTTGAGGGTTTTTCTTCCAAGGAAATAGCCAAAATGATAGATGAATCAGAAAATGTAGTCTCGGTGAGAATCCATCGCGCCATACAGCATGTGCGCCGTATCCTTGATGCATCATAACAACTCTATGTCGTTTCTACACAATCCATTCAGATCGTTTTCAAAAATCCGTCTTACCGCGCGCGAACGTGCGGAAATTCGCCACACCCTCGTGAGCTTTATGCAGCAGTATCCACTGCCTGAACGAGCTCGCTTTTCACGGCTGCATATGCTGCTGAAGCCTGCCGCTCTTACCTTTGCTTCGCTTGTCGTGGTCGCAACCGCTGGAGCAGGCATCTCGTATGCCGCCGAACGGTCACTGCCGGGCAGCCCGCTGTACGCCGTCAAGATCAACCTGAACGAAAAAATACTGAGCGCTCTCGCCCGCACACCGCAAACACAGGCTCAATGGGATGTGCATCGTATAGAACGCCGGTTGGAGGAAGCCGAACAACTCATCGCGGAAGGCCGCCTCGACATACAAACGAGTTCTACGCTCGCATACGCAGTTACCGAACATGCCGACTCGGTCCGGCTCCAGCTCGGCCGGGCATTGGAAGAAAAACATATCCTTGAAGCGGCGAATCTGCAAGCCAATCTGCGGGCTACCATCAACGCGCATGCGAATCTTATTGATCGTATTACCGTACGCGAGGGAGCTGGTGAGGTCAAAAAGCCTCTTTCGCTTGCGCTATCATCGCAGGCAAACCGCGTGACATATGAAAATGACAGTCCCGATGCAGAAACGACGTTCGTCATCGTACCTACGGATCCGTCTGACACCGAAAAGAAAAAAAGGGAAGCCGGGATAAAACTACAGGAGGCCGCATCGCAACTGGATAAGGCCTCATCGACGCTTGATGCTGACACAGTACGGAAAGTGCATGATCTTCTCTCACGGGCCAACGAATCACAAACCCAGGCAGCGAACGTGCTGAGCAACGGGGACAACGGGAATGCGTTCGGATTCTTCCAAAGAACGCATCGGCTCGCGCAGGAGGCAAAATACCTGATCGATGCCCGTGACAAGCTGCGGAACGCGAATTTCACGACGGGCGGAACGACTACGACGAGCACTACTTCACAGAACGCCGCAGAGGACAAACAAAATGATAAGGAAATTCAAAAAAAATCAGGAGCTGCGGGTACTGGAACCAAAGGAAGTTCAAAAAAGAATCGTTAAAAGTTATACACAGGCATAGCTGGACAGGTGTTGCGAATTTTCAGGATGTGAGGTATACTAGTAAGTACTAATAGGCAACTATTAGTTGCTATTTGTCTAACTAACAACAGAGTATTTCTCCAAAGCGCATACTGGGGAGAGATCGCTCTAGGACAAATGAGTAAACGTTAACAAAATAGCCCTTCATTGGGCTATTTTGTTTTGCATCTGATACAATGATGCTATGTTACGTTTTGATGACAGCGTCGTAAAAATCAACCGGCTGGGAAGCAAAACAACCGAGAAGCTCAAACGCCTCCATATTGAGACAGTTGCTGACCTGCTCTGGCACCTACCGGTCAGGTACCAGGATTTGAGCGTTGTATCGCCCATTGCAAAGCTCCAGACGAACGTTCCGCAGACCGTGCGCGGCGTGATCTCGCAGCTCCGCGCGCGCCGCTCATTCCGTCGGCGCATGACCATCACGGAGCTTACCCTCAAGGATGCCACCGGAGCGGCGCGCGCGATCTGGTTCAACCAGGGATATATCGCAAAGACTTTGAAGGTCGGTGATGAGCTCTATCTCGCCGGGACTCCTGAACAAACGCTTGTCGGCATGCAGTTCACCAACCCGATCTACGAGAAGGTGAAGAGCGAACAACTGCACACCGCGCGCATCATTCCCTTTTATAACTTAACTGAGGGGTTGACGCATAAACAGCTGCGCTTTCTCATTCACGAAGCGTTCGGGGCATTGCCGACCCTGCCTGATGATCTGCCTCATGACATTGTCAGCCGCGAACGCCTGCCCTCGCTCGCCGAAGCGATCAAAACCATACACCTTCCTGCATCGCAACACGCCCTCGAGCGCGCGATACGCAGATTGAAATTCGAAGAGTTGTTTTGGATGCAGCTCGCGGTAGCGTATGCCAGACGCTTCAGACAAGAAAAAAAAGCGCCGAGACTTACGTTCAAACAAGCTGCCATCGCGGAGTTCGTGCGATCCCTGCCCTTCTCGCTGACACCGGAACAGAAAAAAGCAGCGTGGGATATCCTCAGAGATCTGGAGCGGGAGCAGCCTATGAACCGTCTGGTGCAGGGAGACGTCGGCAGCGGCAAAACAGTGATCGCTGCCATTGCCATGTTGAACGCGTCTCTCAACGGCTACCAGTCAGTACTTATGGCGCCCACTGAGCTGCTTGCCGTGCAGCACTACGCGACCCTGCGTTCTCTTCTGCCTGGTCACGCAATGGCGCTTTTGACGGCCCACCATCACGTGCAAGGAGACGTCACATCGACTCGATCGTCAGTACACGCAGCACTTGCACAAGGCGAGCTGGAAATGATCGTAGGAACGCACAGCGTCATTCAAGAAGGCGTTTCAGCCATCGGCGCAGGCCTTGTGGTCATTGACGAACAACACCGCTTCGGCGTGCTGCAGCGCAAACAGGCTACGCTTCTCAATGCCAACGGCGAAGCGCCGCATCTTCTTTCACTGACCGCGACTCCGATCCCCCGCACGCTGGCGCTAACCCTCTACGGCGATCTGGATATCTCGACCATTCACCGCAAACCGGCTGGCCGCAAACCTATTATCACCCGCATTATTGCCGAATCGAAACGGACGAATGCGTATGCGTTCATGCGTGAAAAAATTGCCCAAGGTCAGCAGATTTTTATCCTCTGTCCGCTCATTGACGATGACGAGGGCGGCAAGAAATCGGTCGTGAAGGAGCATGAACGACTGCAAAAGGAGGTCTTTCCTGACCTGAAACTGGAATATGTGCACGGCAAACTGGCATCGGAGCGAAAGAAAAGAATACTGGAGCGGTTCCGCAAAAACGTATTTCCCATTCTGGTCGCAACCTCGGTCATTGAAGTTGGCATCGATATCCCGAACGCGACCATCATGGTCATAGAAGGAGCTGAACGGTTCGGCCTGGCGCAACTGCATCAGTTCCGCGGCCGCGTCGGGAGGAACGAAATGCAATCATACTGCCTGCTGTTCACCGAACGAGAAAGCGCCGATGCCCGCAAACGGCTGGAACTTCTATGCGCGCATGATGATGGATTCGCGTTGGCGGAAGCGGACCTGACGCTGCGCGGCGAAGGCGAAGTGTTCGGCACGCGCCAGTCAGGCATCCTGAACTTTGCAATCGCCACTATCCATGATCAGGAATTGATACAAAAAAGCCGCAACTGGGTTGACCGTGTGATCTCACAGGATACTGACCTCTCATTATACCGACGCGTACGAAACCGACTGGAGACCATGGACACGGCACACCCTGAATAGACATGGCGGGTAGGCAGTGCGGGTTCGTTCTAGTATGTCACGCCGCACAGGATGCGGCGTCCAGGATCTGGATGCCTGCTTCCGCAGGCATGACAAATGAATCACCATTTCAGAAATGCTATCAGATCGGCCAAGCGCTCGAACGTGTGGACTTTCATGCGCCCGGCAATTTTACCTCCGAGCGGCGGTATGAATACGGTGCTGAATCCGTTTTTTTCTATTTCTTTGAGCCGGGCGGCTGTTTCCTTCACCACGCGCAATTCTCCTGAAAGCCCCACTTCGCCGAATACCACGCTCTTGTCGGGAAGCGCCTGCTCTTTGATGCTTGACGCAAGCGCCGCTACGACCGCCAGATCCATAGCCGGTTCAGAAGCCCTGAACCCGCCTGCGATATTGACGTAGACATCATAGGCGTCCGTATCCACATGCAAATGTTTTTTCATGATGGCGAGCAGCAGTTCGAGCCGCGACTTTGAAAATCCCGATGCGGTGCGCTTGGCGTAACCGAACCCGCTCTTGGTCACGAGCGCCTGCACCTCGACGAAAAAAAACTGATCGTCGATCGCGGTGATGGTCAGCGCTGAGCCGACCTTCGGTTCGTACTGTTTTATAAAAATGGTCGCCGGGTGCGCGACTTCGGTGAAGCCCTGCGTGCCAAGCTGCATGACGACGACCGTGCCGCTCGCTCCGTACCTGTTCTTATATACGCGCAAAAGACGGTAGGCGCTTCTGCGGTCCGCTTCCAGTGAATACACGGCATCGACGATATGTTCCAAGGACTTAGGACCGGCAAGAGCGCCGTCCTTTGTCACGTGCCCCACCACGATGATCGCGCAGCCTGAGCTGTGTGCCACCTGCTGCAGCAGTGCCGCAAGCGCCCGCACCATACCTACCGATCCGGCCTCGCCGGAGATTGCCGAGCTTGCCACCATCTGCAGGGAATCAACGAATGCGATCTGGGGCTTACGCGCTGCAATTGTTGCCGCAATTTCTTCAAGCAAATTCGTTTCAGCGATAGAAAAATTTTTGCCAAATGACCCGAGCCGTTCTGCACGTTCTTTGATCTGCACCGCCGACTCCTCCGCGGTGAAGTACAATGCAGAAACTGTTTCGCTCGCATGGAGAGCCAACGAAAGACAAAGCGTTGATTTTCCCGCACCAGGTTCGCCGGCAAGCAGGGTAAGACTTCCCGCTACAAGTCCTTCGGGAAAAAGCCGCTCAGCCGGAAAACCGGTTATTCGGATACGTTTGAGGGATTGCGTCCGCAGCGCGTCGAGAGTCGTCACGGAAGCCGGAGCTGCCGCCGCGATGCTTGCTTTGGGACTCGCAATAGTTTGCGTCACTGCGGATTCCTTGATCGTGCCCCACTTGCCGCATTCAGTGCAACGCCCGGTCCATTTCGGATACTGTGCGTCGCAATGGGAGCATATATACATAGTCGACATACCAGTATAATTCTGGGGCCGTGAGGAGCGTTAATCAGTAAACTGAGATCTATAGGCGTTCGCTAACGCGGACAGGCCCGGTCCCATTGTGGAGTCAACTTGCTTTCCGTAACTGGCTATGATATAAAACGGCGAAGTAATCTCAATTTTTGCATTTGATGGGCTTGGACATAATGATCCTGCTGTCACGTGCAAATGGTTACCTGTTGCGTTTGCTGACCGTGCGCCTCCGCAGCCGTCATATTCGTTGAGGACGCCAAACTGCCCGTAACTTTTGATATTTTTTATATATTCCTGCAATAAGGCGCAATCAGTAGAGTTTTTCGGATCCAAAGGACTGTCGTGTGGTCCCAAGGGCACCATATCAACCGAGCATCCGTTGTAATGACGCTTATCCGTGTGCTGCACACCGGGAGTGGGCGGATATGCTTCTGTGATCCGTATCTTTAGATTACTCGCGGCTTCTGTGGCTCCTCCCTTGCAACAGGACTGCCCTTTTATCAAAGGGAGACCATCAGGACAGAGGTCTTTGTCCCAGGCACACTGCACCGTTGGATGAAATGCTTTGGTTATGCACTCAGTGATGCCAGTGAACTGACGGCATTCCGCATTAATGTCCTTGCGAGAAATATCCAACGAAGCAAGCTTCACAAAACTCTCATCGATCTGGGAGAAGATAAGATAGGCGGTAAATGCCAGGGCAAGGCCTATCACTGCCTGTTCGATGGTTTCTTTGGCATTCCCTATCTTGGAGGCATTGCCCATGGCAGAGAGCCACTGGAAGCCGCCGATGGTTATCATGAGGACTGCCAGGACAATGGCCAGGCGGTAAAAGAACTTATTGAGCTCGACCATGTAGTTGGCGAGGAGAGAACTGTCGCAGCTCAATGACCGTCCGCCGGTTATGCCTGAGGCAGGGGTGAAGGTGCAGGCGGAGGCTGCCTGTGTCACATTCGGGAATGCGCCAAGAAGCAACACGGCAGTAACCCCTGCTGCGGCAATAGTCAGTGTTATTCTCTGCGTAACATGCATACGATAGTGCTATGGTTGGCTGGCCGTTAACGCGTCTTCGACGACACCGCGGAAGTATCCAAGGCTCTGCGCTCCGGTGATGCCGGGCGTATCGTTGATCTGGAAATACGGGACCTCACCGATCCCGGCCTGTAGTGCCTCGCCAATGTTCTGGTCAATGAGCGACTTGGTTTCTGCACCGTCCAGGCATCGTGCGAAAATATCTTCTTTTAAATCCAGCTCGCGGGCCCACAGTTCGTACAATGCCCTCGTGGCGAGGAGGTCCTGATGCGCATACAGACTATCATGATACTGCCAGAAACGCCCTTGCTGCTGGGCGCAGCGCGCAGCAAGCGCTGCCCGATAACTGTCCCCTATTGATTCGGGTACGTCCTTCCAGACCAATTTCACTGAATCAGGATAGAGCGCCAGCAGCTGATCGAGCGTCGTCGCCGATTCGCGGCACGCAGGGCAGGTGAACGAGCCCGCTGCGATAATGGTCACCGGCGCGGTACGCGGGCCTTTGAAGGGATCCGTCTCGTTCACTTTCAAAACCTTCGTTGCGGGAGTATTCGTCGGGGCGGGGTTCGGAGTATAGGTTGTCGAGGGAAGCGTTTCAATGAGCCAGAAAAAAACAACGCCAAGTACAATGAGGGTCCCAACGACAATAAGAATAACGCGCATTACTGTAAGCGAATTGCATGCAGCCGTCCTGTTGTTTCGTCGACGAAGTAGAGCTGCGATTCATCGCTCGATAAAAATACGGATTGGGCAGCGTAGCCGTCCTGACTGCCGACCGGGATGGCAAGGGGGATTTTCTGGCCGCTCCTGAGATCAATACGGTAGAACGAATCCGGGATGCCTTGCATGAGCTCAGGGTATAAGCCGGAACCGCGAGGCAGCGAGGTGGGTTCGGCGCAATACAGCGATGTGCCCGCGGAATTAAACGTGCACTTATCAGCTCTGGTATTGAGCTGCAGATCGAGGTGGCTCGTGCCCAGGGTCTCCGAATCGCCGACCGTCAGCCATAGCTCCGGCGTGTACCCGGACTCGGCTGAAGACACGTTGTACAAAAGTGACGTTCCGGTAGGCGACCATTTGCTCTCGAACTTAAGCCCGCTCACGCGAAACTCGCTGAAATTTTGCCCCTGCGTACCGATGGGAAGCACCGCTTGCGTATCAGCATCAGTCGGTCTGCGCACCATGGCTATCATCTGATTATTGGGCGAGTATGCAACCTCGACGTTATGTGCGCGCTCACCAAGCGGCTCAATGAGACGGAAGTTCGATCCGTCTGCGCTGCCCACCATGAGGTAATTCTCATCGCTGGTCTTGCCAAACCATTTAGCGGCAATCTGATTGCCGGACGAATCGAATGAAAATTCGGTCAGCTCCTTGGGCAGGGTTACCTGCTTGCCGGTCTTGAAGTCGTATACGATATTGGAGCCGTCCGGATATTCCAGAATGGCCCGGTCCAGGCCCTGCGACCAGGTGACCGTATCGACGTTGAAAAATTTCTTGTCAGATAAAGGTGTCGTCACCGATCCGTCAAGTTTGAAGAAAAGCGCAGCCTGCTTATCGTAATAGTGAGCCCCCGATCCGGTTGATATGAAATTTTGCACGGTCGTCTCACCGTAATCAATGACCTTCGTCAATCCCCCGCGTGCAACATCGGTCGGCGTGTTCAGATCAATCGTCTGGCCTACTCCCGGAAGGCCCGGACGGATGTTTTGGTTGCCGATAACGGGAATGTTGCCGTTGACCGGCGTGGGCAATACTCCATTACTGTTCTGATTGACCCCCGGGAGCTCTCCGGGCGTCGGCTTGAAGAAAAAATAATACAGCAGCCAGCCGAACACAACGACCGAGAGAAAGAAGAGAATGATGAGCATAAGCCGTTTTCTATCCATAGATTTCTAACATCATAATTTTGGACATTGGCCGAAGAATGACAATGTTTCCTGCATCAGTGTTACGTACCAATGATCGCCCAACAGAGGCTTCGCCATGACACAAAACGCTTCAGTAGGATGCGCCGCCGCATACCCAAGGAATACAATAACCAATCCAAGGATAAAAACGGCCAGATCGAATAAGATGACAACGCCGACCATGACCGGGTGAAGACCGAAAAAATCCTTCCCCGGCAGTCCGAACATCGTCCATATCGCCTGAATATTCCATTGGATAAAGGTCCAAATGACGCCCAGGAGCGTGAACGAGGTAAGCCCCCCTATGAGCGTAATAATATTTCTAAGGTTTCGCGCCTGCTTCAGCGCTTCCTGCAGCTCGCGAGCTTGTTCGAAGGCGCTCTGCGCCCCATGCCGGGCCCTGCTGAACGGAGCCCGCTTGTCCGCAGAGATCAATCCGGACCGGCGCGCCGCGAACTGCTCCATGCGCATCTCACGAGCCCATGCCTGCTCCGCCTGATCGCGAGCTATTGCGCTGTCCGCCTGTGCTGCGTCCGCTGCCATAGGTATGCCGTTAATTTTTCCATTCTGCCCTGTCGACGTACCAAAATTCCCCTTGCTTCACCATGAAAACCAGCAAATCATGGTAGGTGACGGTCTGCTTGAGCTGGGAGTCGGTCTCGATCCGCTGGGTGGTCACCAGAACGCCTGCCGCTGAAGCGGTGCGGCTCTGGATGTCCATTTTCAGAACGACCGTTTCACTGCCTTTGAATAGAGTCGGTGTTTCCGTCGCAGCGATGGTATCTTCGAATTCAGCGCGCAACCGTGCAGTACTATAGGGTGCCAGATCGTTCAAATTCTGAAAGCCGCTGTCCGTTGACCAGCTGCCGTACCGCTCGGCGAAATTCCGCGCCAGGCTCAATATCTGCGCTTCGCCCTGGTCCGCTACAGCAGGTCTGGCCGATGGCGTCTCAAGCACTTGCGTCTGCTTCGGTAATACCACCCGGTCGCTCTCGGTGATCGCGGGGGTGCCGGTCTGAGTCACTATCGGTTTCTTCGGAACAAACCACCACCAGACGAGAAATACGATGATCAAAACCAAAATAACGAGTACCCCCAGGACAGTGAGCCGACGTTTGCTATACAAGCTTTGTTCTTGTTGCATAGATTAGATGGTAGCTGCCTTTTCCGGTCCTTCCTCAGGACCGCCTTTTAATTGCATGGCTTGTTTGAACTCCTTTTTCGCCTCTTCCAGTTCCAGAAGCTGCTTTGGATCCGACGTAATGATCTGATCCTCCGTATATGAAGCGAGCACTTTGATGGCGGCATGCTTGTTTCCGGCAAAGAAGATCCCTTCACCCACACCGCTCTCCAACAGGAGATACTTCTCTCCTTCCGTCAGGATGAATGTCTTTTGCACCAGCGCAATGGACGCGGGCGACTGCCGCAGCAGGATCTGCATCGACGAATTGGTCACAATGGCCTGCCCGTAGGGTGAGCGCAGAAAATCATTCACATCCTGGGTGATCGTGGTGACGCCCAGATAGTACTTGCGGCAACGCTTGACGAGCGCATAAATGAACTTTGCGGAATCTTCATGCTGCATAAGCCACCACGCCTCATCAATGACCAGAATGCGCTTCTTGACCTGTGAACGAACCACGTTCCAAATAAAATTGACGATGGTGTAGATGGCGATCGGCCGCAGTTCATCCTCCAGATCGCGCACGCTGAACACCACGAGCTGATTGTCGATATTGACGTTGGTGCGGCTGTTGAACAGGCCGGCGAATGTCCCCTGGGTGTATTTCTTGATGCGGAGCGACAGATCCTCTCCCCCGACCATGCCCGCAAGGATCTGCTCCAAATCCGACATCAACGGCATTTCCGCCTTGGACCAGTCGCTGGTCGGCGTTATGTCCTTCTTGGCGAAGGTTTCGAGCAAGGCCCGGTCGACGATGGAATCCTCATCATGCGTGAGGTCGCCGACCATGAGCCGTATCAAACCCTTCAGCGTGATGACGGCGCTCCGGAGGATGTCTTCCGGTTTGCTCTCGCCGAGGCTGGTCGGCAAATCGAACGGATTCAATTTGCTGTCGGAGTTAAGCGACAAATTGATATACGTGCCGCCGACCGCTTCGGACAGGTGCGCATATTCCTTTTCCGGATCGATACAGATGACGTCGGTATTCAACATCATGCTCCGCAGAACTTCAAGCTTGATGGTATAGCTCTTGCCTGCTCCTGAAGTGGCGAAGACAACCGAGTTGGCGTTCTGCAGGCTGAAACGATCAAAGATGATCAAACTGTTGTTATGCCGGTTGACGCCATACATGACCCCATTATCGGACGTGAGTTCCGAGGAGATGAACGGAAACGACGCCGCAGCAGGAGAGCTGGACATATTGTTCGAAACGGCGATCTCGTCATTGCCCAGAGGCAAGGTCGAGTTGAAACCCTGCTCCGCCTGCCATAAAGCCCTCCGCGACATGACCAGGTAAGCACCTAAGGTGCTTTCAACTTTATCTGAACTTGCGTCCAGCTCTTCTTTTGTTTTCGTATAGAGCGTCACGTACAGCGCAAAGCGGAAAAACTTCTCCGTGCCCTGGCTCAGGTTGTCGCGCAACGTTTCAATGTCGCGGAGAGCCGTCTCCTGAACCGGATCGCGCGGCGCTCCCTTTTCAGCGTCCGCAGAGATCTGCGCCTCAATGGCCCCTACTTTGTACTTCAATTTCTTCAATACCACAGCGCTGTCGATGGGGTAGAAGAACATGGCGATATCGAGCGCCAGACTGTAATTGATGATCGGCGCAAACCATCCGAGCGTCAGATAGCGCGGGTACGCAACGATGAACAGGGTGCGGACATGCAAATCCCCGAGCCGGATAAAACTGGAATCAACCTTGAACGCCGCCGGGGCGATGATGTCCGTGATGGAAACAACGCCCTCGCGAAATGCTTTTTCCGCAAGCAAAAGCTCTTGCTCAGATTCCTGATGCTGCTGCTCCAAAAGCTTCTGTTCTTCAAACGACAGGATCGGTTCGTCTTCCTTGGTCACCGTGACGCGCGCTTGTTTAAGCTTGAACATTACTCGTCGATCGAAATTTTATTAATATCCTGCAATGATTCATTCTGCGCGAGCGACGGATTGTAGCTATTATAGTACAACTCGATGAGCGCCTGCGTGCTGAGCCGTCGAGCCTGCAATCCCATGCTGGTAACCCCCGAATAAATGAACAGTGCTCGCTTATTGAGTTCGCGGCCGTATTTTTCGAAACGCTGCCGGTCAACCTTGACCGCCTTCGCCGTCGAGAACAGGCTGATCACGCGATCGGTGAATTTGAGCTTACTATCCTGCCCGGGGGCGTACGGAATGATGACGAAAAATTTCTTGCTCATGATCCTCTCGAGATGCACCAGATCGCTTATGAAATTGCGATAATCAGCCGTCTGCATGCGCAGCAGTTCATTGGAATGCTCCCGTTCGGTAATGACCAGCCGCTGCAGGTATTCATCAATATTGAGGGGGCGGGATTGAACCACAATTTGCAGCGGAAACTGGAGGGAGTTCAAAAAATTCACGTACGCGCCGACCATCGCATTCTGTTCCTCCTCGGACTTCAGATCGAAATTCACCGACGAGACCATGAGGACCGACCGCACCGTGCCGTCTTTCAATACGACCATGTCGTCGCGGATCTCCGCGATATCCAGATACTTCTGGGTCGAGATCTTCGGCTTTGAACCTTGTAATTTTTTACTTACCATAGTAGAGCGATCGATTAATACGGTTGGCCTCGGCTTCACCCTTATAAATGCCCCCCGTGTCTATGATGAGCGCCAGTTCAGAGAGCTTTTCCGATGAAATGCTTTTTTTCGGAACAAAATACTTCTGCTCCTCTTCTTCTGCTTCCCTCTTCGCCGTTTTTTTCGAAGGCTTGTCGATCTTAAATTCTTCCTTCAACCATACGCGGAGCATCGGCTTCTTATATGTCCCGACGACATTCAAAAGAAAAACGTGGAACGGCAATCCGTTGAATTTGACGAACGCGACGATTATCGCGAGCAATAGAATGACCACGGCCAGGAACAAAAAGAGGGTGAAGTCTGCGAGCTTATATGAAGCGAATATCAAAACACCACCGACGGCAACCGTAATAAATTGTCGTACCGTGATAGGCCCTAAGATCTTATTTTCGACGTCGATGAATTGTGGAACAATGAATTTCTGCATCTTAGTAGCGCAACATTCTATTAAGATCCGATATCGCCTCGAATTCATCCAACGCTAAGGTCGGGCTGTTCTCCGCCTGCATTTCCGAAATGACTTCAGCCACGTTTTTCTTCTGTTCCAGGCTGCGCTGCCCAAGGTATAAGTAGTGCTGATAGACCTCGTTGCTGCGCCACGCATCGATGCCTTGGCTTTTTCTTGTCAGCGATTCATGCTCAAGATTTTGAATTTTTCCGAGAATTTTGCCTGCGCGTATACGCGGGTCAGAATCGAGCATGCGCCAGGTCGCGAGATCCATTGTCGCAAGCTCTTCTATCCGTCCGGTGAGAACTCCCTTCTTGCCCTGCCGATCGGTGCGTTTCACGTCAGCAATCGCAGTAGGGCGCTGCGGCATGTGCGGCCGCAGTACCCTTGGTGCTTCAGAAACCGGACGTATCGGCTGCGGTGGCATCGGAGCAGGTCGTACTGCTGCCTGTTCCGCAGGTCCCGCGCTTGAAAGATCATCGACAAAAAATGACGGTGAGGCTTGCGCTGGTTTCTCAACCGGCTTCTGAGAGGGTGTGCTTGTTTGCGCTCTTTGCTTCTGAACAGGCTCCGGTTTTTTTGTAAGAGGTACCGGCTGAACAGCCGTTGGTATTGTAGGCTTCGGCGATTCCTGTTGGGCAGGTTGCGTGGTCTGCTCGACCCGCGGCGGTATTGTTTGTACCGGACGGGCAACCGGCATGGACGGGCCGCTGACTGGGTGCGGCCGCTCCATCATCTCTTCTTCGACGACCGTCCCGTCGCTATCTTCTATCGAACGTTTCAAATGCTGTACTACCGCAATGATATGGTCTGCGGAGGAAGACGGGAACCCGAGTCCGCCTGCCGTCTTTGGATCTGCCATCACAGAGCGGATCTGCACCGAATTGCGAGCCTGCCGGAAAAAAGAGAGAAGTGTCTTCGTAAACGCATGCATATCGGCATCCGACAGACGCAGCTTGTGTTTCTCGGCGAGTTTCTGGGCAATCTTCGAGACGCTGTATTTCTTCTGGGGCGCAAGCGAAAAAAGAGTGTTTATTTTTTCTATTTCCCTCTCCAGCTCTTTCTGATCGTCGGGATGAAAATGCAGTTCGGCCAAGGCGAGCGGCTCGGGCTTGCGGTACGGTTCTTTGAAATATTCGTCGGCGGCGACAGATGCCACATCGGTAAATTTCGGGAAACCAAGCTCCTGCCCTGCGGCGTGGTCAGGGGGAAGTGAAGAGGACAAAAGCCCTGAAGTTACTTCAGAGCTTGAAAGAAGGGAGTCAAGCTCGCGCAGCTCTCCTTCGACTGCCATTTTATAGCGCCCATCAAGGTCTTTCACCAAGACGCCCCCGGGTATAGCCGGTGCTGATGCAGACGGTTGCGCGCTTTGATTTTTATTTTCATCCATAC
>JACQKJ010000076.1 GCA_016204595.1 Candidatus Komeilibacteria bacterium
AACGTCTATTATACGTTTGACGTCGTTTCCGGCGTTACCTACCCGCATCACCATGGCGTCTACACCGGTACGGTGGGACTTGGCGAAGCGCCCGATAAGAAGGAGGTTCTGCGGAATATACTTAAGATGCATGGTTTTTCGCTGAAAGGTTCGGTAGGAGTAGGGGATTCTGAAAGCGACATCGCGTTCCTTGAAATGGTGGATCGGCCGATCGCCTTTAATCCCAACAAAGTGCTGTATAACCATGCCCGTAAAAAACACTGGGAGATAGTTGTGGAGCGGAAGGATGTAGTGTACCAGATGTAAAATCTTGATTCTGTGGATAACTCATCTCTTTTTTATCTTGAGAAAGCTCTCTTGAGAGCGAACAACTGCATTTTACCCATATTTTACTGCCCCTTGACGCGTTTTATAGGCATGCTATTATACATACATTGATCGCAAGATCCGTACCTCAAACCCAAAATCGGTCGCAAGACCATCAACATAAGGACTTCTCAGAAGTCACCCCAAACCCCCGCACCACCAACTACTCCCCAAAACAACCCCCAACCACCAATAACCCTCCTGAAAGTCCTTTTCACTTTGTTTAAAAAATAGTATTCCGGCGGAACAAGCCATTTTTTTTGAAAAACAATTGACTCTTTTGCTTGAATAGCGTATACTGGTTGCGAAAATTGATAAGCAGTATCTCAATTTTCATTGCCTGTTCCCCATATTCGTAAATGGAGAACATTTCATTTATGCCCAAGGATCCCGAGAAAGGAAAGTCAGCTGCGGGGGGTGTTGCCAAATCCGATTCCCGTTCAGGGTCTGAAACCCTTTCTCTCGACCCTGAGGTCTCGAGACCGAATGGGCAGGATCGAACGACCGGCGGATGGTGGAAACCAGCGGTCGCTGTTTTCGGGGAAGTCACCGGTTGGATCGTCGTGCCGATCGTGGGCGCTCTGTATCTGGGCCGGTATCTGGATGAACAACAGGGCACCGGCAACCTGTATTTCCTGTCGCTCACGGCACTCGCTTTCATTATCTCGTGCATTGGTATCGGGATCGTGGGCGTGAAGTACATTCGACAGATCGAAGGAGAATCAAAAAAAGAAAAAAAGAATGGTAGCAGAAACAGCATCTAATCAGGATATAGCGCATGAAGTGACTTTGTTCGCAGAACCCATCTTTCACATTGGCAATTTTACCGTCACCAATTCGCTCTTGAACTCATGGTTGGCGGTTTTTTTGTTGGCCGTACTTGCGGTCGTCATCGGGCGAAAAGTGAAACGCGTGCCCGCTCTGTTGCAGTCGTTCGCCGAGACTATCATCGAGGGTGGTCTTAAAATGGCCGACAGTGTTACGAACAGCCGGGCAAAGAGCGAAAAGATCTTCCCGATCGTGTTTTCTGTATTTCTCTTCATACTCGTCAACAACTGGATGGGTCTGTTGCCCGGTCTCGGCTCGATAGGGTTCATAGAACATGCAGAGGGTGGATCCGTATTCGTGCCGCTCTTTCGCGGCGCGACCGCTGATCTCAATACCACGCTCGCGCTGGCTCTTTTTTCCGTGGTTGCCGCAAATATTTTTGGGATCATCTCTGTCGGCGCGTGGAACTACTTCAACAAATTCGTGAACCTCAAAGTGTTGGGTGCGATCCCCGGATCTCTGAAAAAAGAGCCGACCGCAGTACTCGTCAATCCGATCACCTTCTTCGTAGGCCTTATCGAGATCATTGGAGAGATCGCCAAAGTAGCGTCCTTGTCATTCCGGTTGTTCGGCAATATTTTTGCAGGCGAAGTATTACTTTCATCCATCGCCGTCATCTTCGCGTTCGGGCTGCCTATTCCGTTCATGTTCCTTGAGGTCATCGTTGGCATTATTCAGGCACTTATTTTCTCAATGCTGACGCTCGTGTACTTTACGGTTGCCGCAGAATCGCACGGTGGGATGGAGACCCACGGCACCGAGGCTCATTCGCAGGCGCATTGATGGAGTGCACCTGACCGCTTGTATCCTCCGAAGCCTTGGCGAAGGAGGATCGGTCGAACGGTCAGACGCTATCCATTAACGGGGACGACGTAAAATGAACCCGACTCCGCGATAAGTCGCGGGGTATCAGGGCGGGTTCTTTACGAGATGAGTCGGCTCCGCCGAGGTTATGTACAAAGCCCTTCATAACGCGCAGCAAGCTGCGTGGTATTACGGGCAGCGTAATAAAAAACAACTCGTCGTAGCCTACGAAGAGGAGAAATATATGGACTTAACAACACTCGCAAAAGCGCTCGCCATCGGCATCGGAAGCATCGGTCCGGCACTCGCGGTCGGCAAGATCGGCGCGAAAGCAATGGAATCGATCGGGCGCAATCCCGAATCAGCAGCAAAGATTCTGGTACCGATGCTGCTCGCATCTGCGTTCGCGGAAGCCATCGCCATTTACGCGCTGGTTATCGCGTTCGGGATCAAATAATAGGAACGAGGAATGAGAAATGAGGAACGTGTTTAGCATGTTCATTACTCATTCCTCATTCCCCGTTCCAAAAAAATGGACGAACTAATCCAAACATTTCATATCGATTGGCGGTTGATGGTGGCTCAGCTGGTCAATTTCGTCATCGTATTCTTCGTGCTCTGGCGATTTGCTCTGAAACCATTGATGAAGACCATGGCGGATCGTTCAAAGACCATCGAACAAAGCCTGCGTCATGCCGAGGAAATTGAACGCGAGCGGGCGCGATCCACACGGGAAGCGCAGGAAAAGATCCGCGAAGCCCAGCATCAGGCAATAGCGATACTGACCCAAGGCAAGAAACAGGCCGAAGAACAGCGGCAAGCAATGCTCGCGAAGACCAAACAGGACGTCGAGGGGGTCGTTGCATCTGCCAAACAGCAGATACTGCAGGAAAAGGAACAAATGTTGGTCGACGCACGGGATGAACTCGCTGACTTGGTGGTGACTGGCATTACAAAAGTGGTCGGCAAACATCTTGACGATAAGGCGGATAAGAAAGTCATCGCGCGTGAGCTACAGCAATTGAAGTAACATAGTCTACATAGTATGGCAACGAAATTTATACAGCGACTGGCCGAAGCGGCATACCGGGCTTCCATAAACAAGCAGAAGCGCGAGATCGATGCGATCGCAGAGCGCGCGTTGTCGCTTCTGAAAACCAAGCGGATGCTCGGTAAAACCGGGGATTTTTTCACGCAGCTCGCCTTGGTGCGGCGGCGAGAGGAAGGCATCGTGGAAGCGGTTGTGGAAAGCCGTTATCCGCTTTCATCCGGCGAGCTCAAAGCGATCAAAGATTTTTTGAAACGTACAACGCGGCGCGACGTCATACTGACGGCTGTGGAGCGCCGCGACCTTTTGGGAGGATTCCGTGTGCGATATGACGACGTGGTGTTCGACGCTACGGTCGACGCGCAACTGAAACAATTAGCACAACACGTAACGTCCTAACTATGTCCTACGATCAGCTCGTCAAAAGTTTGCAGAAGCAACTCGAAGGTTTCGAGCCGTCCGTCAAAGAGGAAAAAGTCGGTGAGATCATCGAGCTTGGCGACGGCATCGCGCAGGTCTCCGGCCTTTCAAGCGTGGTCTCTATGGAAATGGTGGAGTGCGAGGACAGTGCCGGTACGCGGATTCCTGCGCTTGCTTTGAATCTTGAGGAATCCTCGGTCGGTATCATGTTCCTGGGTGAGTATGGCACGCTGAAGCAGGGCGATACGGTCCGCACGACCGGACGCGTCTTGGAAGTGCCGGTCGGCGAAGCCATGATCGGCCGCGTGGTCAATGCCTTGGGTACCCCGCTCGACGGCAAGCAGGCGATCAAGACCGCGACGTTCTTTCCGGTTGAGAAGATTGCCTCCGGAGTTATCACCCGCGAATCGGTCCGCAAGCCTTTGCAGACCGGTATTAAGGCGATCGACGCACTCATTCCCATCGGCCGGGGCCAGCGAGAACTCATCATCGGCGACCGCCAGACCGGCAAGACCGCTGTCGCCATCGATACGATCCTGAACCAGCATGATCAGAACGTCATTTGCATCTATGTTGCGATCGGTCAGAAAGAATCGAAGATCGCGAAGATTGTAGCGAGACTCGAAGAGGCTGGCGCGATGAAATATACCACCATAGTGCTTGCAGGCGCGTCTGACCCTGCAGCCATGTCATATATTGCGCCCTACGCCGGCTGTGCCTTGGGCGAATACTTCATGGACAAAGGCAAGGACGTGCTCATTATCTATGATGATCTGTCCAAACATGCGGTTGCCTACCGTCAGGTGTCGCTTTTGTTACGTCGGCCCCCGGGGCGCGAAGCGTATCCCGGCGATATTTTCTATCTGCATTCCCGGCTGCTTGAGCGAGCGGCAAAGATGAGCAAAGAGCACGGCGGCGGATCGCTCACGGCGCTTCCGATCATCGAAACGCAGGCAGGCGATGTTTCCGCGTACATTCCCACCAACGTCATTTCGATCACGGACGGTCAGATCTTTCTTGAGAGCGATCTGTTCTATAAGGGCATCCGACCGGCATTGAACATCGGTATTTCGGTTTCGCGTGTCGGGTCCGCGGCCCAGATCAAGGCCATGAAAAAAGTTGCGGGAACCCTGAAGCTCGACATGGCGCAGTACCGCGAACTTGAAGCGTTCGCGCAATTCGGTTCGGATCTTGACGAGGACACGAAGAAAAAGCTGGAACGGGGCAAGCGCGTTGTTGAGATCCTGAAACAGGGCCAATATCGACCGTTGCCGGTGGAAAAACAGGTCGCGATCCTGTATGCGGCATCAAAAGGCATGCTTGATGCTATTGACCCTGAACTGCTGACTGAATTTGAGGAAAAATTCTACACCAATCTCGAAGCGCAGTATACAGACGTGTTAACCGAAATCAAGGAGACCGGAGAGATCGGTGAACGGACAGAGTCCCGTCTGAAGCAGGTTATTACCGATACGGTCGGGTCATTCAAAATTGGAGAATAATGAATAAGGAATTAAGAATTATGAAATGTATCAAACTGTGCTTCATTCATTCCTCATTCCTCATTCCTCATTCCTCATTTACTCTGTATGCCCCAAGCAAGTCGTGACATTCAACGCCGATTAAAATCGGTTCGCAGCATCAAGAAGATAACGCGGGCCATGGAGCTTGTGTCTGCCAGCAAGATGCGCAAGAGCGTTTCGCGCGTGCTTGCTACGCGTCCCTACGCGGAGTCCGCATGGCGCATGGTCATGGATTTGATCCCGAAGATCGATCCTTCACACCATCCGCTGCTCGCGGAGCGGCCGGTCAAACGGGCGGCCATTGTCGTCATTTCGAGCAACCGAGGATTGTGCGGCGCGTTCAACATGAATGTCGTGCATAAGGCGTTGAAGCTTATTGAGAAGGAAGGATGGGACAGGAATGTTGTCGATTTCATCACCTTCGGCAGGCAAGGCGGGCACATTCTTGGTTCATTGAAGCGGAACATCGTCGCGGATTATCCCAAGGCGGACATAACCGCGTCTATTGACGATGTTCTGTCGGTTTCGAACGAAATGGTCGGCGGATTCCTTGCTAAGCGATACGATGAGGTCTGCGTGGCGTACACCGATTTTCGTTCAAGTCTGCGCCAGGAAACCCGCATCAGGCACATACTGCCGCTGGTGAAACCGAGCCGTTTCTTGGGTCAGGTTGAAAAAGCGCCTCAAGAGAATGGAGCTGATTTTGCGGAATTTTTGTTCGAACCGTCACGGGACGCGGTGCTGGAGTCTTTGCTGCCGCGGCTCATCGAGGTGCAGGTATACCAGGCTGTGCTTGAATCTGAGGCATCCGAACATTCGGCGCGCATGCTGGCGATGCGGAATGCTACCGATTCGGCGACCGATATGCTCGATAGCTTGTCGCTGGCATTCAATCAGGCACGACAGGCGGGAATTACGGCCGAGCTGGCCGAGATATCCGCAGCTACCGTAGCTTTACAATAAGGAAATCGGAATCATGAATATAGAATTTAGAATGGGCGAAAACATGGTAATTCTATATTCAAAATTC